>JAGNSM010000023.1 GCA_017988045.1 Fusobacteriaceae bacterium | reverse complement strand
ATATTTTTAAGATAACATGAGGAATATATCTATGTCAAATTAATATTTATATATATTTTGGAAGCATATCTCCATGGGCTTCTATTAGGTCGTCACATAAATTTCTTATTTCATCCAAGCTCAATTCACTTGAAGTGTGAGGATCTAACATTGCCGCTTGATAAATATATTCTTTCTTTAATGTAAATGCTGCTTCTAAAGTTAAAAGATGTACATTAACATTTGTTCTATTCAAGGCAGCACATTGTTCAGGTAATGCTCCAAAGTAAGTAGGCTGTACACCATTTTTATCTACAAGGCAAGGCACTTCTACTATGGCATTGTTTGGTAAATTTGTAATTAAACCATTATTTAATACATTACCACTTATACGTGCTGGAATATCTGTTTCCATTGCTTCGATGATGTATGAACCATATTCGTGACTTCTTTTGTGAGTAATATTATGGTTGCTTACAAGCTCTTCTTTTTGTTTTTTCCAGTCAGCTATCTGCTTTACGCATCTTCTTGGGTATTCATCAAGAGGTATATTGAACTCTTCTATAAGCTGTGGATATTTACTTTTTATCCAATAAGGCATGTATTCAGAATTGTGTTCTGACGATTCAGTTATATAGTATCCAAAGTATTTCATCATTTCAAATCTAATCATATCTCCATGTTTTTCATTACCTTTTATTCTTGCTAATCTGTTTTTTTCTTCAGCTCTTTTTTTAATTTCTGGATAGATATCTTTTCCTTCATCTGTTATTTCCAATAGCCATGCTTGATGATTTATTCCAGCAATTTTCCATTGTAAATCTTTTACATTTTCATACATATTTACACCAGTTAAGATTTCTTCAGCACATTTTTGAACTGAATGACAAAGACCTACAGTTTTTATTCCTTTTTTTAGGAGTGCTCCAGTTAGGATTGCCATTGGATTAGTATAATTTAGAAACCACGCATTAGGGCAAACGTCCTTAATATCTTCTGCAATATCAAATAAAACAGGGATTGTTCTTAATGCTCTAAATATTCCACCTATTCCTAGAGTATCACCGATAGTTTGTTGTAAACCATATTTTTTAGGAATTTCAAAGTCAATTACTGTACTTGGCTCATAACCCCCTACTTGAATTGCGTTTATAATATATTTAGAGTCTTTTAATGCATTTTTTCTCTCTTCTACTCCCAAGTAAGTTGAAATTTTTGCTCTATTTTCATTCATATTTTTATTGATATTATCAAGCATTAGCTTTGATTCCATTAGTCTTTCTTCATCAATATCATAGAGAGCAATCTCAGAATTTTGTAACGCCTTTGTTAATAAACAATCTCCTAAAACATTTTTTGCAAATATTGTGCTTCCTGCACCGATAAAAGTAATTTTTGCCATTTATTACACTCCTTTTTCATAAATTTTTAATTCTATTTTCCTCCAGTAACTGCAATACCACTGATAAATTGTTTTTGAAATATTATAAATATAACTATCATAGGGATTATTGCTATAACTGAACCAGCCATAAGTACTGGATAATCTGTTGAGAACTGCCCTATTAGAGACGCAAGTCCTGCTGATAAAGGCATTTTATCTAAGTCAGCATTTACAATAAGTGGCCACATAAGGTCTTTCCAAGCAAATAAAGCAGTAAAAATACTAAGGGAAATCATTCCCGGTTTTGCAAGAGGAAGCATTACTCTCCAAAAAATTTGCCATCTATTAGCTCCATCAATTATTGCTGCTTCTTCTATTTCTTCAGGTAATCCCATAAAGAATTGTCTCAAAAGAAATGTTCCAAAAGCTGTAACAATTCCAGGGAAAACAAGAGCTGAAATACTATTTAACATTCCCAGTTTCTGAACCATTAAATATTGTGGAATAATAAATATTTGACCGGGAACCATCATTTGAATAAGAACAAACATGAATAAAATCTCTCTTCCGGGAAACTTTATTCTTGCAAAGGCATATGCTGCCATTGCTGCAAAAAATGTAGATATTGTAACTCTTACTAAGATTACAATTATTGTATTTAGATAAAAAGTAAAAAATGGCAAAATACTTATGGCATTTTTATAGTTACTTGCCACAAATTCCTTAGGCATAACTGTTGGAGGAACTTGCATTGATTCCATTAAAGTCTTAAAAGATGTTAGTAACATCCAAATAAATGGTATTACCATTAATAAACTTCCAACTATCAAGATTGTATGAATTATTTTTTTATTCAAACTGTTTTTTGATGATAAATTCATTTTCTCACTTCCTATACTATTTATTTCATGAATTTTTTATTTGTTTTATTGATACTAATAATGAACCCATTTTTTTTGTAGTTTTAATTGAATATAAGTTATTATTAATATAACTAAGAAAAGTAAAATTATTATAGCAGAACCATAACCTTTCATATTCATTTCAAATGCATATCTATAAAATAAAACCACTACTGACTGAACATAAGGTAATGCAGCATTAGACCTGTGAATCATCATATAAATAACATCAAATACTTGTAAAGAGCCTATTAGTGTAGTAATCACAACAAAGAAAAGCGTAGGTGTTACTAACGGAAGTGTTATGCTAAAAAATTGACGTATAGGTCCTGCTCCATCAATATCAGCAGCTTCATAGTAACTAGTTGGGATTTCTTGAAGTCCAGCAAGTAAAATTATCATGTTATAACCAATCATACTCCAAATACCAACAAGTGCAATTGCAATGAGAGCTGTTTTGGGATTTGTTAACCATTTGGGTCCTTCTATTCCAATACTTCCCAAGAAATTATTAATAAGTCCAAAATCTGAGTTAAATATCCACTTCCATACCATAGCTACTGCTGCAGGAGCTGATACTACTGGTAAGAAGAAGAGTGTTCTATATATTGTTTTACCTTTTATTTTCGAGTTTAATAATACAGCAACTATTAATGATAGAAGTATACCTACAGGAACTGTAATTAATGTATAATTAAAAGTATTGATAAATGACTGTAAGACAAGCTTATCTTGAACGATGGCTTTATAATTATCAAGCCCTACAAAGCTTACTTTACCAAAAGAACCAGATTTGGTAAAACTCATATAAATAGTTTGAAATATTGGAAATATATTAAGTATAAATAGTCCAATCATAGTAGGTGCTACCATGAAATATCCCCATGACCAGTCTTTATTGTATTTTAATTTAGTTTTTTTAGTTTTATCCATAATTCCCTTCTTTCTAAAGAAAAGTGTTGATTTTTTATATTGAAGGAATTTTGTCCCTTCAATATAATCAGTTAAGATTTGTATAAAAAATATTTCCACTTAATGTATTTATTTCGATTTGAGGGAAAGAAATTCAGTTATTAAGTGGAAATATCTTGTTAACTATTCAGTTGCTAATATTTCGTTCATTTTTTTAGCATAATTTTCAGTCGCTGTTTTAACATCTACTTGCCCTGCAAATAAAGGTGCAAATATCTCATTTTCATAAGCTCTCCATTGAGGAGCAGTTTTTGAGTTAGGGAAAATAACTCCATATTTTAATTGATCAACAAATATTTTTAAATCCATATCTTTGTTATGGTCTACCCAACCTTGTTGAGTTCCATTGTAAGCAGGAATTGCAGAAGCATATTTAGCTTGTAATAAGTTAGCCTCTTCTGTAGCAGTAAATTTCAAGAATGCTTTTACTTCTTCAGGGTATTTAGTACTTGCAGCAGCAGAGTATCCTAAACCGTTATAAATACTTGCATTTACTTTACCTTTTGGAAGGTAAGTAACTCCTACATTTTTAGCAAACTCTTTGTTTTGTTCAATCCCCGGAACCATCCAAGAACCAAGAGAAACCATTGCTACTTTTCCAGACATAAACATTGCGTATGCGTCTGTTTCAGAGAATTGAGCTTGAGTAGGTGATACTTTTTCTTTCATACTCAAGTCAAGCCACCATTGTAAACCTTCTTGTGATGCTTTTAAATCGTATCCTGATTTTTTCCCATCAATTACATTTCCACCATTTTGATAAATAGAATTCCAGTAACCTTGTTGTGCATCCATTGGTGCAGCTACTCCATAAACTCCATCTTTTGTAAGCTTTTTAGCTGTATCTAAGAATTTTTCCCAGTTCCAAGTACCGTCTGGATAAGGAACTCCTGCTTTGTCAAATAAAGCTTTGTTATAAAACATTCCTATAGTATCGAAATCTTTTGGTACAGCATAATTTTTCCCATTAAATTCATATAATTTTACTAAATCTTCTGGGAAATTTTTATATCCATCGCCAATAGTATCTCCTACTTCTAGTAAAATATTGTTGTTTGCATAATCATAAAATCTAGTTGAATGCATCCAGAAAATATCTGGCAAAGAACCACCTGTTGCAGCTGCCTCTAGTTTTGTCCAATATTCATCCCAACCTGTTACTTGTACTTTAATCTCTACCCCTGGGTTTTTCTCTTCAAAGGCTCTTGCAATTGCACTCATTCCAGGCTCTTGATTTTTATCCCAAATCATGAAACTAAGTGTTTTTTTACCACCACTAGTTGCTGAAGCTTCTTTTTTACCACATGCAGCAAATACAAAAAGTCCTAATACCACTAACATAAATAGCTTTCTCATTAATAAACCTCCCATTTTTAATTAAAGTACATGTTACGAAAAGTCATTGTATTTCTTTATTTTAAGAAACTAGCTGCCTTTTCGTGCGCGCGTACGATTTGATATGATTATATATCAGCTATCTATTTTTGTCAATAGATTTGTATTAAAAAAATATTTTTTGTTCCAATTTAATAGTTATTAGAAATAAAAAACCTCTTGTATCTCTACAAAAGGCTTTCATCTTAATCATTTCAAATCAAATATTTATAACTCTTCACCATTAGTTGCTATAACTTTTTTATACCAATCAAATGATTTTTTCTTGTATCTTTTATTTGTCCCATTTCCTTTATCATCTCTATCCACATAGATAAATCCGTATCTTTTTTTCATTTCTCCTGTTCCTGCACTTACTAAATCAATGCATCCCCAAGAAGTATATCCTAAAAGCTCTACGCCGTCTTTTACAGCTTCTTTCATCTCTTTTAAGTGTTCTTTCATATACTCTATTCTGTAGTCATCATTAACAGTATCATTTTCCAAAACATCTACTGCACCCAATCCGTTTTCTACGATAAATAAAGGTTTTTGGTATCTGTCATACATTGTATTCATAGTAACTCTTAGACCAATTGGGTCAATTTGCCATCCCCATTCAGAGGCTTTCAGATATGGATTTTTTAATGATGCAAAAGCATTTCCTGCTTCCAATTTTTTAAGCTCTTCAGGGTCTGCACTTGTCAAACGTGATGAATAATAAGAGAAAGAAATAAAATCAACTGTATGATTTTTTAATATTTCCGAATCTCCATCTTCAATTACTAAACTAATATTATTTTCTTCAAATAATCTCTTAGTATAACTTGGATAATATCCTCTTGATTGCACATCAATGAAGAAATACTGGTCTCTGTTTTTTTCTATAGAATCCCAAACATCTCTTGGATTACAAGTGTTATAATAAACATCTCCTGCTGCAAGCATACAACCTATTTGATATTGAGAGTCAATTTCGTGAGCTAATTTTGTTGTGATACTACTAGCCACTAATTGATGATGAGCTGCTTGATATTTTAATTCAAGGTCATTTTCCCCTTCTTTAATTATAAGCCCTCCACCAATAAAAGGAATGTGTAATAACATATTTATTTCGTTAAAAGTTAACCAATATTTTACTTTCCCTTTGTATCTTTCTAAAATTGTTTTGGCATAAGTTACATAAAAATCTACTAACTTTCTATTTCTCCATCCACCGTAATTTTTAACTAGTCCAAGTGGCGTATCAAAGTGATTAATAGTCACTAGTGCTTCTATATTATATTTTTTTAGTTCATCAAAAACTCTGTCATAAAATTCTAATCCTTTTTCATTTGGAGTACTTTCATCTCCATTTGGGAATATTCTTGGCCATGAAATTGACATTCTAAATACTTTAAATCCCATCTCTGCAAACAGAGCAATATCCTCTTTATAAGTATGATAAAAATCTATTGATTCATGAGATGGATAAAAATCATATTTGTGTTCCAAAGCTTTTTGAGGATTATCAAATAATGCTTCTTTTCTCTCTCTTCCTCCCGGTAAAATATCTACTAATGCAAGTCCTTTTCCATCTTCTAAATATGCTCCCTCACATTGGTTAGCAGCTACTGCTCCTCCCCATAAAAAATCTTTTTGTAATACCATATCTTTCATCTCGCTCCTTTTCTCTCTATTATCTTAGTAAACGACCAAAAACTAAATCAAATCCTCTATACATATTCTCAAATATTGGAAAATGTAAAGAAATTATGTCCTACGGCAAGAAAAACTTCTTGCTACTTACCTTAACACCTAAATAATTAAAAAATTTATAACTCATGGAAAATTGGTTTCATTTTATTAAAAGTACAAAATTGAGTATATCCCATTTCTTTTAACTCTTCTTTTATGTCTAAAATTTTATGACCTAAATGTTCCTCCCTATGTGAGTCTGAGCCCAAAGAAATAACTGTGCCACCTAATTCTTTATATAATTTCAGAATATCCCTAGAAGGAGTCAAATCTGGAAGTTTGTACCTAAAGTTTGAAGTATTAACCTCTATTCCTTTCCCATCCTTAATTACTTCTTTAAGAATTTCTGTAATCAAGTCTTTTACATTCTCAAAGGAATAATTCCCTGCTTTATCATATCTTTTTATCAAATCTAAATGCCCTAAAACACTATAATCTTTATACTTTTTTATAACATTTAATAATTCTTGATAATATCTTTTATTGTACTCTTCTTGAGTTTTCCCTTCTTGAAATTTGAAAATAAAAAACTCTTTATCATCTACTTGATGACATGATAAAATTACAAAATCAAAATTAAATTTATCAAAATCTCTTTGAAATTTATTAATAGTATGAGTTTGAATTCCAAATTCTATTCCAAGTTTAAGTACTATTTTGCTCTCGTAAATTTCTTTGCATCTTTCAAATTCTTTAATATAATCAGTATAATTACAGTTAGAAACTCTTTTATTTGATAAATAATCTTCTTCTTTGTCTGAATTAACGTCAACTTTAACCCCATAATCCACATGCTCTGTAAAGCATATTTCATTTATTCCTAAACTTATGGCTTTTTTTATAACTTCTTCCATTGGATATTCAGAATCATCACTAAAACTTGTATGAACATGATAATCTATAAACATTTTTTACCCCTTCTAATCTTTATAAAAGTATTTTTTTAAGTCTTTAATAAAGTATATAATATTCATTATTTATTTGTCAATTAGATATATTAAAAGATTTTTAGTAGGCGATAATATTTATTAAAGCTCTGCATGAATGGATACAAACTAAAAGAGAGCAACTTCAATACTGAAATTGCTCTCTTTTTATTAATCAACTTTTATAATTTCTTCATAAGTTCCAAGAGAATTACTTTTAATTTTTATTTTAATTTCGCCACTAGTTCCTTTTGTTTTAACCCAGAAACCACAGTATCCAGCACTAAAAGGAAGTAAATTTGGCCCAATTAGTTCTCCAACACCTTCTACCTCAACACTTACAATTTCTTTAGAATAAGATAATGGATTCCCAAATTTATCAGCTATTTTAACTATAACTCTTGTTGAGTCATAAGAGTCGCTATTTAATAAATAATCATCAACTGTAATTTCTAACTTCTCAGCAGAAACATTCTCAGAAAAAGTTTTTTCTACTACTTTTTTTCCATCTACATATCCCTCAAAATGTGCTTCTTCCCATTCAGAACCCCAAAATCCTATAGCTTCATTAATAACTATTGGAGCATGAGGAAGGTTTGGAAACTTTTCCTTATTTGGATAATAAGTTCCAAACAACTCTGAACCATAATAGAACTTAATATAATCACAGTTTGTGTATATTGTAAGAGGCATAACACCACTTATACATCTTTCTCCCCTTGCCCAAAGTGTTGCAGGCTCAAGGATTGGTTCTACCAGCGGTGATTTTTGGCTCTTATAAACATTTGCAGCATATTTCGGAACTCTAAACATATCCATTACACCATGATAACAAATTTTATCCCCTGAACCGAAATCCCTATGAGTATTGTAATCAAAAGCACACCATCCAATAGCACCAGAAATATTCGGACTTCCAAACATTTCATCTAATACTTTTGCATGTCTTAATGCATGTTCGTTCAACTTCTCTTCATTATCAGTTATTTTAGTAGGAAACATATGTCCGCAATACTCTGTTACAAGATAAGGCACATCTTTTCCTAGACCAGTTACTCTGTTTTGAGTTCTAAGAACTGTAACTGCTCCATCAATATCTGGAGTATCATCATAAGTAGAGAAATTTTTTACATTCTCTTTTAAATAAGCTTTTACTCCACCATCATATATAAAATCATTCATTGTATATACATCTTCTAAAAATTCACTGTCCATAAGGAATCTTACTCCACCAGTTTGTCTAGTAGGGTCTAATTCTCTTGCTAGTTTATTGGTTGCTGCATACAAGTCATGGCAATCTCCAGATTCATTAATTCTTACTCCCCAAAGTATAACTGAAGGGTTATTTCTATCTCTTTTTATCATTGATTCTACATCTGCAAGAACTTGTTTCTTCCAAATATCGTCACCGATATATTGCCATCCTGGAATTTCTTCAAAAACTAATAGTCCTATTTCGTCACATTTTCTTATAAAGTTAACAGAGTGTGGATAGTGGGAGGTTCTGACAACATTTAATCCATAATCTTTTAAGAGTTTAGCGTCGTTCTCTTGAACTCTTTTAGGCATAGCGTAACCTACATATGGAAAAGATTGATGACGATTTAATCCTATTAGTTTTAGAAGCTTTCCGTTCAAATAAAAGCCTGTATCTTTAAATTCAGCTTGTCTAAAGCCAAATAAAGTTTCTATTTTATCAATGCACTCATCTTTTTGTTTATAAGTAATTTTAATATTATAAAGATGAGGATTGTCTATATCCCATAAACTAATATTGCTTAGTCCATCTATTTTTATAGTATTATTTTTCCCTTTACAATTAAATGTTTTGCTATGTTCCAAAACATTTTCTTTATATAGCATAAAATCTACCACATATTCTTCAGATGTTTCTTTGTTCAAAGTAACATCTATTTCCAAAGATTTCTCCTTTATTAAAGGATTCATACATTTTATAAATATATCTTCTATAAAATTACTCTCTACAATTCTTAATTGTGCTTCTCTATAAATTCCACCAAAAGTAAGAAAGTCAATTGTTCCTCCAAAAGGTGGTATATCTTTTCTTTCTGTTGAATCTACCATGATTGTAAGAATACTTTTTTTATTTGCTTTAACATAATCTGTTAATTCTACAGAAAATGGTGTGTATCCACCTTTATGTTCCCCAATAAAATTACCATCAACATAAAGTTTACAATAACTCATTACTCCTTCAAAATCTATAAATACTCTTTTTTCTAAAAACTCCTCTGAAAATTCAAGTTCTTTTTTATAGCAAGAAACAAACTGATATATCTTATCATCAAAATAATTATAAGGAACTTCAACGTTTGTATGAGGCAATTGTATTGCAGAATAGAAAGATAAATCTTCATTTTCTATATCTGTTTCTACAAAAGAACTTTTATAATACCAATGATTATTAAAATCAATTATTTTTCTCATTTTCCTTAATCCTCTCTAAATCAAATTTATCCTTTTACTGCTCCACCCATTAATCCATCTATAAAGTATTTTTGGAATGCAATAAATATTATTACTACTGGTATTACGCTTAAAAGTGTTCCTGTCATTATTTGTCCATAATCTATCGCTGAATCTACAGCAACTAGAGATCTTAATGCTACAGGAAGTGTATATTTTTCTGGGCTATTTAATACTAGCATTGGCCACATAAAGTTCCCCCATGCTCCCATAAATGTTAATATTGAAAGTACCGCTATTGTTGGTTTCATTGTTGGTAATACAATTTGAAAAAATCCTCTTAAATGTGAACAACCATCTATTTTATATGCTTCAATTATTTCTGTTGGAAAATTCAACATATTTTGTCTCATAAAAAATACTCCAAAGGCATTCACAAGACTTGGTAAAATTACTGCTGAATAAGTATCTATCCATCCAAATTTTGCCATTAGTATAAATAATGGTACCAAAGTAACTTGTCCAGGAATCATCATTGTAGCCATTATTACTATAAACAATGTATTTTTCCCCTTAAAATTAAATTTTGCAAAAGCAAATCCACTAAGTGCACATATTAAAACTTGTAATGAAGTTGATATAAAAGAAACAAATATACTATTCATAAGATTTCTTATTATAGGAATTCTTTGATTTAATTCTATGAAATTACTCACTAAGTGCGTACTTGGAAGAAACTTTGGCACTCCAGAAAATATCTCTTTATTTGTAGATGTCGCATTTATTATCATTGCATAAAATGGATATGCTGAAATAACAAATACTATTGCCATAAATATAAATACAGCAGTCATTTTAGTTGTTTTACCTTTTATCATTAAATTTCTCCTCCCTTAGTGAATTTCATTTGAATAAGAGACAATAAGATTATTATTCCAGCGATTACGTAAGCACCTGCTGAAGCCAAACCAAATTTGAAACCTTGGAATCCATTTTGGTATAAATAAGTAATTACAGTTTGTGTTGAATTTGCAGGTCCACTTCCGTATGGTGGGAATAATATAAAAGGCTCTGTAAATAATTGTATAGTACCGTTAGTTGACATTACTGCACAGAATAACAATACAGGTTTTAACATAGGCATAATAATTTTGAAGAATACTGTGCTTGGTCCTGCTCCATCAACTACAGCACTTTCTATAATAGAATGGTCTACAGCTTGAAGTCCAGCAAGTATAATGATTGCATTATAACCTGTCCAACGCCAAGTAATACTTATAATTACAGCTACTTTTGCCCATAACGGGTCACTAAGCCAGTTAACTGCAGGTAATTTTAACAGTTTTAGCAAATAGTTTAATATACCAGAATCGTTGTTATAGATTAACGTAAATACTATTGCATATGTAACCAAATCTATTAATACTGGAAGAAATACTCCCATTCTAAATAGAGATTTCCACTTTAGAAGTTTCGAGTTAAGCATAGTAGCTATAAAAGTAGCTAACACTAGCATTACTGGTACTTGAACAATTAGGAATATAAATACATTTACAAGTGCTATAGAAAAATCTTTATCTGCAAATAGATCTTTAAAATTTTGCAGTCCTACAAAGGACATATGACCATCTGAATACTCACTAAAACTTAGTAAAAACGAGTATATTATGGGATAAATCATAAAGATTCCGAAAATTATGAAAAATGGTGCTATAAAAGCGTAAGGTGTCATTTTATGTTTTTTAAAAATTTTAATCGCCTCCTTTTGGTGAAGAACTTGATTTATAAAGGGTAAAGTTTGTTATTTTGAAATATTAATAACTAAAATCTGTCATTTCGAAACATAGTGAGAAATCTGAGATGTCTCCTTTGTCGACATGACAATATTCTGTCATTTCGAAACGTAGTGAGAAATCTGGGGATATCTCCTTTGTCGATATGGCAACACTTGGTCGACATGATAACACTTTGTCATTTCGAAACGTAGTGAGAAATCTTAATATTTTCTTCAATAATAAACTTTCCTTATTAACCAAGTTCTTCGTGGAGCAAATTCTCTAATTTGCTATTTTAACTTTTGATTTTTGTGATAAAGTGTTCGCTGTATTATTTAAAGCTGTTGTTTCATCTTGTTTCCCAGAAAAATATTTTGCTGTTTCATCAGCTAAAGGTTTCCATAAATCTGCAAATACTTCAGAGAAATTTAATGGTTTAACTTCTTCTGCTACTTCTCCAAACACTTTGTATATTTCTTCTCCACCGAAATAATCCCATTTAGAATTAAATTCAGGGTTTGCATAAAATGGAGTCCATGATGGGAATAATCCAAATTTAAGCATTACTTTATTTCCTTCATCTGATGCTACAACATATTTGATAAACTCATAAGCTGCATCAGGATTTTTAGATTGTTTTGTTATAGCAAGAACTGATCCACCTTGATTTGAAGCTCTTGAGCCCCCTTCAGTAAATGCAGGAAGTTTTGCTATAGCCCATTTCCCACTTTGATCAGGTGCAGAGTGCATAATTGTTCCAGCATACCATACAGGAAGCATTACAGTAGCAACTTTACTATTAGTAAAGAACGTAATTCCTTGTCCCCAATCTCCTCTATCATCTAAAGCTACACCTGTTTCCATGAATTTTTTATGTAATTTTAATACATTAACCATTTCAGGACTGTTAATTGCAATTTCTCCTTTTTCATTAAAGAATTGCCCACCTTGTTGTCTTATAAATTGTTCTGATCTCCAGTCAAGTCCACCAAAGTTTGTACTTAAAAGATTTGTTTTCCCACCAGTTTTTTCCATTATTTTTTTACCAGCAGCAATATAATCATCATAAGTTTTAATACTTTCTATGTCTATTCCTGCTTCAGCAAAGATATCACTTCTATAATATAAAGCTGATGGACCTATATCCCAAGGAAATGCTAAAGTTTTTCCATCTTTTGATGAAACATCCCATAACCATTTAGGAAATTGACCTTTTAATTCTCCTTCTTTTGCAATGTAATCATCTAAAGGTACAAAACTTTTTTCAAATTTTGTAAAAAATCCTTTTAAATTAGCTTGCTTAAATGCCGCTATATCTGGAGCTCCTGCACCAGCTGTAAATGAAGCTGTAAGCTTAGTTTCTGTTTCACTTGCCTTGATTATTTCTACTTTTATACCTGGATGCTTAGCTTCAAATCCTGGGACAGCTGCAGTAAGTGCATCAGCTGCGTCATTCCAAGCCATAACAGTAATTTTAGCATTTTCTGATTTTCCCCCATCAGCCTTACTATCTGATTTTGATGAACAGTTAGTAAAAAGAACAATTGTTGCAGTTAACACTAATAAATAAGAAATCATTTTACGCATAGATTTATCTCCTCCATTATTTTTTTGTTAACGATAACATTACAAGGTTTAAATATAGTCAAAATCTTTCAAAACTTGGTTTGGGTGAAGAAAATAAAATAGTTTTGATAAATTTTGACCTATTTAAAAACAATATGTAGTTAACGGTAACAATAAGAATATATCTCATCTTTTTTATTTTGTCAACAACATTTTTTGCAACTTGACTTTATTAATTTGTTATGCTAACATTCAAATGTGAGCGATAACAATTTAAGGGGTGAAGATTTTTTTATGAATAGCTATGAAATTGCTAAATTATCAGGGGTTTCAGTTATGACTGTTTCAAGAGTTATAAATGGAAGTCCTAATGTTGCAGAAAATACAAAGAAAAAAGTTCAAGAAATAATTGATAAGTACGGATATACTCCAAATCCTATGGCTAGAAATTTAGCTGGTAAAAATAGTAATGTTATTGGATTATATTTAGCAGATATAAATTCAGATGAAAAAAATAATATTCCCTCTTATGAGGCTCCTTATTTCTTATCATTTATATCTTCTATTATAGGTTATGCCAATAAATATAATCATAAAATTCTTGTAAATATCATCAATGACGAAAGTCAGTTTCAAGAGATGAGACAGGATTTTAAAAATAGAGCTATTTCAGGAGGAATTTTCCTAGGATTTGAAAATGCTACTCCACTTATTATAAAACTTGCAGAAGAAAATTTTAAAATGGTTCTATTAGATCAAGATCCAAATCTTTTTAAAAACAATAATAATCTTATTTTTGCTGATATTGATGACGAAGAAGCTGCATATAATATTGTTAAATATTTGGTAGAAAATGGACATAAAAAAATTGCACATATAAGACATACTACCAAAAGATTATCTTCTATTTATAGATACAAAGGATATTTCCGTTCATTGCAAGAAAATGATGCAGAAATCAATTTGAATTATGTTGCAATAGGAAAAGGAACAGAAAATGGAAGTTATAACGCTATGCTTGAAATTATAAATAACTCAAAGGGAAATCTTCCTACAGCGGTTTTTGCAGGAACAGATTTAATGGCTTCCTATGCAATAAAAGCTATACAAGACAGTGGATTAAAGGTTCCCGAAGATATTTCTGTAGTTGGCTATGATGACACATATTTGGCTAAATATTCAAATCCTTCAATAACGTCTGTTCATGTCCCTATAAATGAAATATCAGAATTTGCAGTGGAAAATCTTATAAACATGGTTAACGGCGTTCCCTATGAAAAGGAGCGTAAATTCCATACAGATTTAATCGTTAGAGATAGCAGCAAAAAAATTTAATATGTTTTTAGAAAGAATTTCAATAATTAAAAAGGAGACTAACTATGAAATTAACTCAAAAGTTAAGTATAGGCTTTTTTATTATTATTCTTTCAATGACTGCTTTTTTGATAAATTTAAAGATATCAAGTAATTCAGTAATGAATGATTTTAATAATACTGTTACAAAAGTAGAAAATATAAAAAATAACAATGCAAATGTTGTTCTATTACAGATTTCTAGCACTGCTTTATCAAATGATTTTTTTAAGAATATAATGATTTTAGCTAATACACAAGAGCTTTATAATATTAATAATTCTTCTAGTGCTGCACTTTTGGGATTACAAAATTTTAGCGATAACTTTTTATTACTTAACAAAGATGAAAAAGCAGAGAAAATAGTAAATAAACTTAAAGAAAATGTTATGGAGTTTTCAGAATTAAAAAAATCTGAAATTTCTCTTATAAATCAAAATAAATTAAATGAATCAAAAGCTTTAAAAACTAATGATTATTTGGAAAATAATATTTTAACTCCTCTAAATGAGCTTAATTTTATTATTGCTCCTATTTTAGAGAACTTAAATATTCAAAATACAAATTCTATTAATGAAATAAATGAAGTAGCAAAAGCAACAGAAGGAATGATTAAAACTTCTAATTTAATAAATTTAGGATTTGCATTTTCTATTATAGTAATAATTTTGATTATGGCGTTTATTTCTATTAAATCTATAAAAGATATTTTTAATAATCTTATGAGAAGTTTTAAGCATTTATCAAATTTAGAATTAGATTTTAAGCTTAATTTGCCAAATAAAAAAAATATTTCTTATGAATTAAAAATAATTAATGAATCAATTTCAAAAATTACCAGTGCTTTCAAAGAAACTATTTCAGAAATTATTATCAATTCAAATGACACAAAGGATGAAGCCAGTAAAATTTCTTTAACTATCCTCAAGAATGGCTCATCATCTCAACAGATTTCAACAAGTATTAATAAGATTACAGAAAATATAAATCTTTCAGTAAAAAAACTGGTTTCAATGTCAGAAAAATCTGATGAAATTTCAAATGATTCAATTAATATGCTTGAACTATTTACAAGTATTAAAAATAAGAATAAAGATATGCTTGAAGAATCTCTTCAAGAAAAAGATACTGTAAAAAATGCTACAAAAAAAGTTAATATAATTACAGAAGAAATCGAAAAAAATATAGAAGATGTTGAAAATTTAAATTTACTTTCAATAGAAATTGGAGAATTTGTAAAAAAAATATACGCTATAACTGACCAAACTAATTTATTGTCTCTAAATGCCGCTATTGAAGCTGCTAGAGCAGGAGAAGCTGGAAAAGGCTTTGCTGTTGTCGCAGATGAAATAAGGAAGTTAGCAGGCAATTCTAAGAATACTGCTGAAGATATCGAAAATAAGCTAATAGCAATCTCAGATACTATCAAAACTGCAGTAAAAAATTCTACTGATAGTACTAAAAAAATGAATGAAATGACTTATGAAATAGGAAAAATTGAAAATACCTTTGAAAAAATAATGGGTAATCTCCAAAATGTTCTGGAATCTTTAGAATTAATTTATTCAGACACCAATAAACAAACTTCATCTATTTTGGAGTTAAGTACCGATTCCAATGAAGTAAAAAATGTCTTTGAAAATATATCACAAAATATTGAAGAGATAAATTTAGCTATGACAGACACTAGTACTTCAATAAATGATTTGATTTTAGTAAGTGATAGCTTAATAGAAAATTCTGAAAAAACTAATAGTAGTATATTACGATTTAGCTTTTAAATTATAAAACACCTGCAAACTCAATATTGGGTTGCAGGTGTTTTTATATAAAGCATATAGAAAAAGGGATAATTTCTAGAAATTATCCCTTTAAATCTATGTAAAATCATATTAAAAATTGTATTTTAAACCAATTGCTACAGTATTTTCTGTAAAAATCTTCTCTTTCTTTGACTCATCAGCATAAGTAACAGTTTGCTTATCTAAATCAGCCTCTCTTACTAACTCAAGGTCAACTCCTATACCATTATCAAAGTTACGATTTAAATATAAACCTAAAGTATATTTATCAACATCTTTTTTACCATATTTATTTGCTTCATATTTGTAATTAAACATTTTATATTCACCATACAAAGAAGCATACACTTTTATTGGAGCAAGATATTTTGCATAATTTAGTAAATAATTTACTTGAGAATAGTTTTCATTTGCTGATAATTCCTCTCCTTGTGTAACTTTATCTTTTACGATATTACTAAATCCTCCACCTGTTCCAGGATTAGCACTATCATACCAAAATTCACTAGAATTAACTGTTGTTGTTGTTGTATATGTATCTTTTATATTCATTCCATAATAAATTCCAGTTCCTATAGTTCCTCCAAATAAATCCTGTTTATATTGAATTTCTCCCTCTAACCATTGACCTTTTCCATCATCAGTATTAGTTGTTGTCCCTTCCCAAGTTCCTCCATTAACCCAACCAGAACTATTAGTCGTTCCCCAAACACTTGCACTACTTTTAGTCGCTTTTGGAGTAGCTTCTGTGTAAGCGTACAAAGCTTTCATTTCCAATCTTGATTTTGGTGTAAGATTTACTACTGCAGAAACTTTGGGTTTTATTGTGTCACTTCCTGACACGTCACTTCCCCATTTTTTTTGGTTAAATATTAATTTACCATTTATATAACCAAATTTAGTTGATTTCCCATATTCTGGACTCAATTCAATTTCCATTTCTCCATCATGTTCATTATCTTCATTATAAGTTTTTTTAGCAGAATATCCTAAACCAAAACCACCCCAATTAGAACCTTTAAACCATCCTTCAGCCATAGTCCATTCTGTAATTTTTAATTCGTCATCAGTACCTTTTAATTCCGCATTCCATGCATTTTCTTGAAATCCTGTTTCCACCCCACTTCTAACATAACCTGTTCCACTTGCCATTGCTTGTGTTGATAATAAAATTAAAGCACTTACCAATAAGATTTGTTTTTTCATTTCATATCCTCCTTGTATATTTGTTTATATTAAAAATAAATATAGCTATGCAAGTTTGATTTTTATAATCTTTAAAGAGGAGATTCTAAACTTGCAAGCTATTAAAATTGTATTTAAATAGTTTTTAATGTTTCGTTTCTATACAAATATAGTTTTTTTGTACCGTAAAGTCAATTAAAATGATTTAATAAAACCATGACTTTATTAACGTAAAATTGTTTTGTTCAAATAAAACCAATAAAATATAATACAATAGCGCAGACTCTTAATTAACCTAATTTCAACAAATGTTAACGGTAACTAAAGAAAAAACAAAATATTGACTTTAGCAAATTCTTATGATATATAAGTATTGTTATCGGTAACTTTAAATATTTTGTAAAATTAAATTTCAATAATGTTAACGTTAACTAAAAAATAAGGAGGTAATTATGAATAAGTTAAAAAGTTTTTTAGTAATGTTCTTAATGGCTTGGGGAGTTTATTCAGCAGAAGGTGAAATGGACTTTATAAAAGGTGCTGATGTTTCAATGTTAAAGCAACTTGAAGACAACGGTGCAAAATTTTATGATGAGAATAATAAAGAAACTGAATGTATGACTATTCTTAAAAATAACGGTGTAAACTATATAAGAATAAGAGCTTGGGTAAATCCTGTAGATGAAAAAGGAAAACCTCTTGGTGGTGGAAACAATAACAAAGAAACTACTATTTTTTTGATTGAAAGAGCTAAAAAACTTGGATTTAAAGTACTATTAGATTTTCACTATAGTGATTTTTGGGCAGATCCAGCTAAACAAAATAAACCTGCCTTATGGAAAGATTTAACTGGTACTCAATTAGAAAATAAATTATATGAATATACAAAAGATATGCTATTAACACTTAAAGAAAAAAATATCAGTCCTGATATGGTTCAAATAGGAAATGAGCTTAACGGTGGAATGGTTTGGCCAAATGGTAAAACATGGAAGCAAGGAGAAGAAAGCATTGGTGGATACGAAGGATTTGTCGGACTTCTTAATGCTGGAATCAAAGCAGTAAAAGAAATAACTCCTACAGCCAAAATAATGATTCATTTGGCAGATGGTGGAGATAATGAATTGTACAGAAGAGTCTTTGATCAAATTACTGCTAAAAAAGTAGATTTTGACATAATTGGACTATCTTTCTATCCTTACTGGCACGGAACATTTGACGATTTGCAAGGTAATCTTAACGATATTAGTAAAAGATACAATAAAGATGTTATTGTCGTTGAAATTGCATATGCTTATACATTGAAAGATGGAGATGGATTCTCAAATATATTTGGAGCTAACGAAGAAATTACTGGAGGATTTATTGCTTCTATCGATTCTCAATCAACAGTATTAAGAAAATTAATGAGTACCCTAGCTAATGTCCCTAATGGAAAAGGTAAAGGATTCTTTTATTGGGAGCCAGACTGGATTCCAACAAAAGGAGCAGGATGGAAAACTGGAGAAGGAAATGGTTGGGATAATCAAGCTATGTTTGATTTTAACGGAAAAGCTTTAGACTCATTAAAAGTATTTATGGAAAATCCTACAATTAAACTAGAAAATTCCGCAATTAAGAGCGTAAATTCTCTAGCAATTACTACTTATTTGAATGAAACTCCTAAATTACCTTCAAAAATTGATGTAATTACAGAAGACGGTTCTATAAGTAAAGCTGATGTTAAATGGGAAAAATATTCTACTGATTTTTTGAAAAAAACAGGAAGTTTTAATGTAATTGGAGCTGTCAGTGGAACAGATTTAAAAGCAAAAGTGACAATTACTATTGATAGTTTGAAAAATTTTGTGTCTGATTCAAGTTTTGAATCGGGAGATATTTGGAAAAATACAAAATGGATTTTGGAAGATACTAAATCTTCACTTCAAATAGAAAAAAATAAAGCTAATGTTCATAGTGAAAATAACAGTATTTCTTACTGGAAAGATTCAAATTTCAATTTTAAAATCTATCAAAAAATAGATGGTTTAGAAAATGGAACGTATAAACTAAGTGTTTGGTCCATGGGTGAAAAAGGTAAAAAATCATTATACTTATATTCAAACAATGGTTCTTTAGAAAATAAAACAAGTGTAATTGATTCTGGATGGAGCAAATGGAACAAGTTTGAAATCAATAATATAAATGTAGTTAATGGAAGTCTTGAAATTGGTATTTACGGTAACTGCATGTCAGGTGACTGGGGGAAAATAGACAGTTTTGAACTAATCAGAATAAAATAAAAATTATTATTTGTAAAAAGAGTTAGTCTCAAATCTAACTCTTTTTTTATGTGATTTTATATCTATAAACCCAATAATTATAAAGGAAATTTTAGTGAAAATAGTACAATACTATTGATAAAAAGCTGAATTATACCGATAATATTAAAACAAGTTTTATTAAGGGGGTTCAACTATGGAAATTAATATCAATTTTCTAATTTTTTTGACTACAATAATTATTGGTATAAATACAGGAATACTTTTTTTTCAATATAAAATAATTGAAAATTTAGATAAAAGATTTTTTTACTACTGGACAATGGGAAGTTTTTTTAATTTTATGGGATTAATTATAAATTATGGAAGAAACTTCTCTTTCTTAAAGTCTTTAGCTACAGTAAGTAATAATCTATTATTTTTTGTTGGAGCAATATTTACTTATTTGGGAACAAGAGTTTTTTTGAAAAAATATAATTTTAAAAATCATCATTTTTTATATTTGATTATTCCTTCACTAATTTCAATATATTTTACTTATATATCTAATAATTCTTTAATCAGAAGTATTAATTTTAATTTTTTTATAAGTTTGATGTCATTTCTTAGCGTTATACTCCTTTATAAAGAAAGTGTCAAATGTAGAGAGTGTTCTTTAAAACTGCTGTTGAGCACATCATTTGTATATTCTCTATATTTTGGAACGAGAATGATTCTATATATATTTTATCCAAGTAAATCACTCTTGTATTCTCAGCCTTTGTCGGTGATTACTTATACTGTATATCTTCTATGTTCTATCGTTTTTACTTTTAGTTATAATGTATTACTTAATAAAAAGTTTGTTAAAAAAACTATAGAAGATCAAAAAAATTTGAATGCTATTTTTAATACAAATCCTGATATTTTAATTATTACCAAATTAAGTGATGGGAAAATAATTAGAATTAACGAAGGGTTTTCTAAGCATTTATATTTTTCAGAAGAAGAAGCTTTAAATAAAATGACTACAGAACTAGGTGTATGGGTCAATTTAAGTGAACGAGACACTTTTATAAACACTGTAAGAGAACTTGGGAATATTGAAAATTTTGAAGTTACACTAAGAAAAAAGAATTTGGAAGAAATAACATGTCTACTCTCTGCAAACTTGATATTATTAGATGATGAAAAACATGTAGTAAGTGTTGTGAGAAATATTAGCAACAGGAAAGCATTGGAAGATAAACTGGAAGAAAGCCAGAGATTTCTGTCTGAAATAATAGATAATAATGGAGCTCTAATATATGCAAAGGATTTGAAAGGACAATACAAGTTAGTTAATAAAAAATGGAAAAAGCTAATAAATTTAACAGATGTAGATGTTATAGGAAAAACTGATTTTGACATATTTCCAAAAAAATATGCAGAAAATTTTGAAAAAATGGATTTAGATGTTATAAATTCAGGAAATTTAATAGAAAGAGAAGAAACTCTAGAAATAGATTCTCAAATAAAACATCTTATTTCTATAAAATTTCCAATAAAAGATAAAAATAATAAAATAAATGGGATTTGTGGAATTTCTACTGAGATTACAGAAAGAAAAAAAACTGAAGAAAAAATTAAAGAACTTGCAAAACAACTTGAAATAGAAAGAGATTATGCTCAAAAAAATTCAATAACTGATGCTTTAACTGCTCTTTATAATAGACGATACTTTGATGATAGTTTAAAGAAAGAATTTTTTAGGTTAAAAAGAACAAAATTACCTTTATCTTTAATCATGCTTGATATTGATTACTTTAAAAAATACAACGATACTTATGGACATCAAGGTGGAGATGAATGTTTAAAGATGATTGCTAAAACTATTAAGAATATTGTTCAAAGAAGTACAGATTATGTGACAAGATATGGTGGAGAAGAGTTTGCAATAATTCTTCCAGAAACTAACAGTAATAGTGCATTAAAACTAGCTGAAAAAGTCAGAAAAGCTGTTGAAGATTTAAATATTCTTCACGAATCTTCTACTATAAAAAATACTGTAACTATAAGCTTAGGGATAGCTACAGTCTATAAAGATACTCTTACAGCTCCAGAACAAATAATAACTCTTGCTGACATAGCTTTATATAATGCAAAAGAAGATGGCAGAAACAAAACAAATGTTGCTGTAATTAATTTGTTAAACAGTAATATAAGTTCTCATATTAATTTAATTTGGGATAAAAATGATGAAAGTGGAAATATACTAATTGATGAAGAGCATAAAACTTTATTAAATATTTCAAATAGACTAATCAATGCTATTACTAATAAATATGAAAAAGATGATTGCATGTTAATTATTAACGAGCTGATTGATAGTTTAACTTTACACTTTTCTGATGAAGAAGATGTATTTTTTAAAACAACTTATCCTTTAGCAGAACATCATAAAAATCTTCATAAAATGCTCATTGACCAAGCTCATTCTATATTAAAAAAATATGAACATGAAGATTTAAATCTTAAAGAACTTACTGATTTTCTTATCTATGATGTGATAGAACACCACTTAGTGGTAGAAGACAAAACTTTTTTTCCTTATGTTTCTCAAAAAAATTAAAACAAAAAGAGTCGGTTAATTAAAACCGACTCTTTTTATCTTCTCAATATTTATTAAAAATATCTAAATAACATATATCCTGTTGCAAGTACTAATGATTGTAGAACTATTATTCCTGAAAATTTCATGAATTGTCCAAAGCCTATTTTCATTCCTGCTTTTTCTCCTACTGATACTGCCA
>JAGNSM010000097.1 GCA_017988045.1 Fusobacteriaceae bacterium | reverse complement strand
GAACAACTAAAAGAAGAAAATATAGATGTATTTATATTCATGGAAGGAAGTCCAAGTTGTGGTGTTTATAGAACATCTCTAAAAGCACAAAGGCTTGGGAAACCTCCGGGAATATTTGGTTCATTACTTTTAAAAGAAAAAGTCTTTTTAATTCCTGCTGTAGATTTACAAAGTCCTATTAAATGGTGGGATTGGAGAAGACGTATGTATGCTTTTGTTTGGCTAAAAAATAAAGAAATAAAAAGTCTTGATGATATTTATAAAGCATGGCATGTTGTAAAATTTCTCTGTCAAGAGTTAAACAGGGTAGAAGCTGATGAAATCGGAACTTCTTTAGCAAATATAAAAAATATCGATGAAACTATTTTAGATAATTTCAAAACTAAAATGCTCAATTTGCTTAGAAAACCATCTGATATTAAGAGTATCAAACAGAGTCTTTGGAAAAATTATTCTTGGTTAAGAAAAAAACGTGGTTTAATGGTAGAAGAAGTAATGGAGCCGACAAACATAAGGAATATGGCTCATATTGCCCATGAACTTGTTAAACTAGAAATAGTTTCGAGAGATGAAAATCATCTGTTTGGAGCCAGTCCAATTTACAGAGGGAAAAAACAGGAAGGAAATAAAAATGGAATTTAGTTTGTGCTGTAAGTTTCATAAAGAAAAAATTGCTTACAAAATATATACACTTACAAATATTAAAACTTTGTCAAAAGAAAAAGCTAGAGAAAAAATTTATTCTGTTGTTCTTAATAACATTGATTCTCTACAACTTTCTTTTGATTATTGTAAAAATAATGGAATTAAAGGTTTTAGACTTGCTTCTGATATAATTCCACATCATACAAATCTTTTGGATTTAGGTTTTTTAGAAAAAACTGATTTAGATTTTTTTAGAGAAAAACTACAGAAGTTGAATCCCTATGATTTGATTTTATCAATGCATCCCGGACAGTTTGTTAATATGGGAAGTCCAAATCCTGAAGTTATTAAAAGTTCTGTTAGAGAGCTAAAAGAACATTTATTCATTGCAAATAGTATCGGCTTTGGGGATATTAATTTTCATTTGGGTGGTACTTATGGAGATAAAATTGCTGCAATGAAAAATTTTATTACTAATATGAGAAAAGAGTTTACTTTAGAGGAATTAGGTAAATTTACTTTGGAAAATGATGAATTTAATTACTCGATAAATGAGGTGGTAGAAGTCTGTCATGAGCTTTCTATTCCTGCTGTTTTTGATATTCATCATCAAAGAGTATATAACAACAAATTTGGATTAAGCCATGATACCCTTGAAGAAGAATTTTTATTAGCTAGAGAAACTTGGAAAGGTCGAAAATGGCAAAGGCTTCATATTTCAAGTCCTAAAAATGGTTTTGAGAACATTAAAGACTCTAGAGCTCATGCTGATTTTATTGATGTCCAACATTTACCAAAATTCCTTTTCAGTTATGATAATTTAATAATTGATGTTGAAGCAAAGGCGAAGGAAGTAGCGGTATTGAGGCTTTATGAGGAGATTAAAAATTATGAATGATTATATAAATAGGGCAGACATTTTTGTCTGCCCTAAAAATTTTTTAATTTTTTTATTTATTTTGTAGAATCATCCGTTTTATCCATTGAAACAACCATATCTTTAAAAATACTTGCATAAGCTTCTTCTCTTAGCTTTCTATCGTCAATTTTAGAAAGAAGTAAATTCCCAAAATGGAGATGATGAGTTCCTACAAATCTTTGATGAAAAGAATCTAGAGATTTCATAGTTTTATTATACATATTCATATAAAATCCAGCAACGATATTTGAAAAAAGCCCTCCAATTCCACTTATTATCGCAATTATTTGGGATTCGCCTAACTTCAATTCTAATATATTTTTAAATGTGATAATCAAAATAGAAAGCATTATTAATGTTGTCCCTAATGCAAGATATCCTATTCCCCACTTAAATATAGTTTAACTTTTTTAAGAACTTTGTCTTCTTCAGAATTACAGTACTTTCTAAGCACCCTTTGTGTGATGATTATTTCAAAAAATATACCTACTTCTTTAAGTAGCAAAATAAATATTTCTATTTATATAGATGTATTATTTATATGAATAATTTGTTGTCAACTGACATTTGTTATTCTTGATTATTATTATCTGTTATCAGTTCAAACAATAATTTCCGTTATTTCTCACTTTCTTTTTTTATTATTATATCTAAGTATTTTTGATTTTTATTATACCACAAATAGAAGCCGATAATACTTATAATAAATCCTATTATTGGAAAAACCTTTATAATATAAATCAAAATTGCAAAATAATTGAAATCAGCTACTACTTTTTTTAACTCATTGTTTAAATTTATACTTTCAATTTCACCAATTTCAATTTTTTTAAATACATCCTTTACAGTTTTCTCCACTTCATTCACTTCTCGAGATTTATTAACGTCAAACTCATTTTCATAATTTTTTATATGCTCTTCTTTATTCAGTTGGCTAGTCTTATCTTCTACTTGTTTTACAATTTTCTCTAGTTCTTTTAACTCATTATCCTTTAAAGCTGCTTTCGTTGTTAAATCTATAATTCTATATTTATAATTTTGGATTGTCGGAAACACTAAAAAAGGTAATATGATTAATAACATTCCAAATATTGCCATAAATTTATATAAATTATCTGTCGGTAAATCCTTAATATTACTTATCATTAAATCCCACCTTTATTTTTTCTATATATTATACCCTTTTTTCGCATACTTTAAAAGATTATTCCTACATATTTAAAATAAATATGTTACAAATAATTACTCTTAATTTCTTATCAACCAAAAAAATCTGGGCAGATATAAAATTCAATGTCATCAACTTAAGAGAATAAATTAAATCTAATTACATATAAAGTTGTCAAATTTTTCAAGTTTCATAACTCTTCCCTTTTTAGCGGTTTCCCTTACCTTAAGGGAAACCTATTGCAGAGCTTCGAAGTAGAAAATTAAAACCAAAATTCCTAAAAAAGTCTCCACCTTAAAGTAAGGGGGATTAGATAATCTTAGAGCTTTAGCCCTTAGAGTATTCTTATGCAAAGCTATTTAGAGGGGGTTCTGTTTTTAAATCCTTAAGTTGATGACATTGATATAAAATCTGTTCCTACAAAAGCTTTTAATTCTTATCTATCCTTGAAAGTATCTACATAAATCTTTTATTTCCCGCAGTAGTAAACCCAGACAAGAAAGGATTAATTGTTACTGCTGATACATAAAGATACGGATAATTATTCTTCAAATAAATTAAGTATTCAATCCATTCATTAATTATTATATTATATGCTCTTTTTATATCATTTGTTAAGTGTTCTATATCTTGTTGTGTTAATAATTCCAAATCACTTCTATAATTCATTTCTTCAACCAAATGAAAAAGTGCCATAAGAAGCTCAGTAAAATTTTCATGCTCTAGAAGCACTGGATTCTCAATAAGTTTTATTAAAAAATCTCTTTTATTTTTAAGAGCATTCCCTACACATAAAATAGATTTGCCATCCATAGCTAAATTCCCTTTGTATTTTAAAAGACAAGTTTTAACCACTCTCAAATCTTTTTCTGTATAATTCTCTTTTATTATGAAATCATCTTTATACTTTGCAAGAGACAAATCATATTCCGACACTTTTTTTACAAATTCAATTCCCACTTCACTAAAAAATACTCCAATAATCATACTAAGTTTATTCATAACTTTTTCTTTTTCTTTTTTTTCAAGAATTTTATCAAGAACAAGTCCTACTAAAATTGCTTGTATGGGAATAAAAGCTATATTATGAAGTAAGTAGAAAAATATATTTTGAGAATCCCTAAAAATTAAATAGTGAATTCCATATAGTAGTGTAGAAAGAATTAGTAATCCTAATGCAAATGGATACTGCCATTTAATTTTTCTTTTCACTTTATACTCCTTTTATTTTCTGTAAAAATATTATAAGGACAGACACTAAGGTCTGCCCCTACAAAAACTATTAATTATTAACTATTAATTATTAACTGCTCTTATTTTCCCCAAGTATCAGGGCTTTTGTTCCATTGAGAAGCAAGTTCTAATTGCGCTTCATCAATAATTTTTCCATCTTTAGCTACTTCAAGTAAAGTAGGGAAATTTGTAATTGTTACTAAGTTAGTTTTTGCTTCTTCAAAGGCACCTACAGCTTTAGCAAACTCATAAGAGAATATTGCAGCTACATCAGTAACTATTCCACCCTCTTTTCTTACTGCTTCTACCGCTTTAATAACACTTCCACCTGTAGATATTAAATCTTCTATAACTACAACTTTTTTACCGTCAACATCTGGACCTTCAATTTGTTTTCCTGCTCCATAATCTTTTGGTTTACTTCTGATATAAGCCATTGGTTTATTAATTCTGTCAGCTATAAATGCTGCCCAAGGAATCCCTGCTGTTGCTGTTCCTGCAACTACATCAAAGTCCAAAACATTTAGAAGCTCAATAAATCCTTCTATAATAGTATTTCTTTCTTCTACTGAACCTATCATTTTTCTGTTATCACAATAAATTGGTGATTTAATTCCTGATGTAAATGTAAATGGTTCTGCTACATTCAATTTTACTGCTCCTACATTTAATAGAGCTTGTGCTACTGCTACTTTCTTATCCAATTAACTCCACTTCCTTCCCATTATTTTCATAAAATTTATTATCTTCATAAACTTTTGAACCTCTTACATAAGTTGCTTCAATACTTCCTTTAATTTCCCAATTATTATAAGGCGTCCAAGCACATTTTGATATTGTATCCTCTTCTTTAATTACCCATTTTTTGTCCATATCTATTATAGAAAAATCTGCGTCATATCCAACTTCAATTTTTCCTTTATTCTTAATTCTAAAAATCTTTGCAGGTGTTTCAGAATATAGTTCAATTACTTTCCCAAGAGAAATTTTTCCTTCGTTAACTGCGTTTAGCATAAGTGCTAAAGCCCATTCTACACCGGGGATTCCAAATGTAAGTTTTTCAATCTTTTCTGACATCAAATGAGGTGCATGGTCAGTTCCAATTGTATTTATAGTTCCATCTGCAATTCCTGTCCACATTGCTTCTACATCAGATTTTGCTTTAAGCTCAGGTTTCATTCTTAACAAAGGATTATGCTTTGCATCTTCCTCTGTAAGGAAAAGATGATGAGGTGTAACTTCCACATAAACATCCTCAAATGTTTTTTTAGCTTCTCTTACAGCGTCCAGTTCACTAGCCAAAGAGATGTGAGCTATATAAAGTTTCTTACCATGTTTTTTTGCCAAAGAAATAGCCTTATCTATCATATGTTCTTCAGCATGAACACTTACAATTTTTGAAGCTTTAAAAATATCGTCTAAAACATTATCATCTTCTACCAATAATTTCCCTGTTGAAACATTCAAGAAAACTTTTGTTGAAATAACTCCTTCAGCTTTTTTAATTTCTTCACTATTATTATTTACACTTCCACCAAAATGTAGAGCATAATCAACTATTGAAGTTCCCTTTGCAAGTTCTCTCTTTTCTTTAAGAGCTTCTACCGTTATTGTTGGAGGATTTGTATTAGGCATATCTGCAAAAGTTGTTACCCCACCTTTTGCACAAGCTCTACTTCCACTAGAAAATCCTTCTTTATGTGTAAGTCCCGGTTCTCTCATATGGGTATGAACATCAATCATTCCCGGTAATAGATATTTTCCCTCAATATCTATTACTTCTGAATCTGTACTCTCTATATTTCTCTCTATTTTAACAAATTTCCCACTTTCTATTAAAACATCTACTTCTCTTCCATCTGCTAATTTAGCATTTTTTATTAACATATATTCACCCCTTAATTAATTAGGAGTTAGTAATTAGAAATTAGTAATTTCTAAAGTCTTTAAAATTTTATTACTAATTACTAACTAATAATTACTAATTGTTCTTAATGCTTATGCATTAAGAACAGTTTTCATTTCAGCCAAAACTCTCTCTGCTGCTTCTTTAGGATTTTCTGCTCCAGTTATAGGTCTGCCTATTACAAGATAATCACAACCGTTTTGTAAAGCCTCAGCAGGTGTCATAATTCTTGTTTGGTCATTTGCTGCTGACCAAGCTGGTCTTATTCCCGGAGTTACAGTTACAAAGTCATTTCCGCAAACTTCTTTTATAGCTTTTGCTTCCCAAGGACTACAAACTACTCCGTTCATTCCGCTTTCCTTAGTAAGTTTAGCCCAGTGCATTGCAAGTTCTTTTAAAGAAAGTTCAGATTTGAATAAGTCTGCTATATCATCTTCACTAAAACTTGTAAGGATTGTGACTGCTATAGTTAAAGTATTTGGATTAAGCGCTTTTACTTCTTTAGCAACTCTTTCCATCATTTTTTTGCCACCAGAAGCATGAACATTAAACATCTTTACATTTTGTCTTGCTGCAAATAAAGAAGCCATTGTTGTAGTATTTGGAATATCATGGAATTTAAGGTCTAAGAAAACTTCTTTACCTAAACTTTTTAAATAATCTACTGCTTCACCTTTAGAGTTCAAGAATAGTTCCAAGCCTACTTTATATAATTTTACGCTGTCTCCCAATGTTTCTACCATTTTTTTTGCTTCTTCCATTGTAGAAAAATCAAGTACGGCGATTAATCTGTCTATTGCTTTCATTTTTCCTCCTTTTGAGCGTTGGACGCTCAACCCCTTATAGCCTTTGGCAGCTCAAATAATTTATAATTACCAATCAAAAAATATTTTTAGCTCATACTTGATTCTTTTAAACTACTATTTATTCGGGGTGAAGGGGGCAATGCTCCCTTCTCTTTTGAATTTTTATCTATATTTTGGGCTCATGCAATGAAGCCCCTACAACAATTATTAATTCTTAATTATTAAATTTTAACTGCTTTACTCGCAACTACAAGTTGGTGCAGGAATATCTGTATGAGCTGCATTTACTATTTCTTCTATGTTGTTAAGACCGTTTTCTTCACAGTATTTGTTAAGACCCTCTACAACATCTGTACAAAGATTTGGATTCATAAAAAATCCTGTTCCAAGAGCTACAGTATTTGCACCAGCCATCATAAATTCTATTACATCTTCTGCAGATGCTACTCCTCCCATTCCAAGAATTGGAAGATTAGTTGCTTTTCTTATTTGATAAACTATTCTAAGAGCCACAGGTTTTACCGCAGGTCCCGAGAATCCTCCAAATACATTTCCAAGCACAGGTTTTCTCTTTTTAATATCTATTGCCATTCCAAGTAGTGTGTTAATAACCGCTATTGCATCAGCACCATTTTCTTCTACAATTTTAGCTATTTCTACAACATTTGTTACATTTGGAGAAAGTTTTACTATTAAAGGTTTTGTTGTAACTTCCCTAACAAGTTTAGTTACTTTTCCTGCAACCTCTGGATTTGCACCAAAAGCCATTCCTCCGTCTTTTACGTTTGGACAAGAAATATTAAGCTCTATTGCAGCAATTTCAGGAATAGCTTCTACCCTTTTTGCTATTTCCACATATTCCTCTATAGTTTTCCCATTAATATTTGCTATAGAAAGTGTATTTCCTAAGTTTTCTCTAAGAATTTTTACAGTTTCTTTTTCAAATACATCAATCCCAGGGTTTTCAAGTCCTATTGAATTAAGCATTCCTCCAGGAGTTTCTGCTATTC
>JAGNSM010000247.1 GCA_017988045.1 Fusobacteriaceae bacterium | reverse complement strand
AAAAAAATAACAAGGGTGTTTCATTTTAATATTTTGAAGTACAAAAGTAAGAGAATTAATGGAAATAAAAAACCCTCCGAAATCGGAGGGTTCGTAACTCTATTTTAATAGAGGATTTGCATTTTTTGCACTTATTGGATAAGGCAATCTATACTTTTCGCCTTTTAGCACTAAATCTGACCATCTAACCCACTCAAAAGATAATTCTAATCTTCTTTCATCATCTAAAGAAAGATTAGATTTTCTTTTAGCTTGTAACTCAGTTAATCTAGCTGTATTACCTGCTTCTGCTGAAATTAGATACATCTCTGGAATTCTTGACACTAACAAATCAGAGTCATCATTTGGAGAGTATTTGTTAGAAAACACATAATTATTAGTAGAAGGTGCTTGAGCAAAATCAAACAAACTTCTTCTTGTATCATTTGCAGATATAAGTGCTAATAAATCATCAGCAGCAGCAAAACAATTCCATGTTTTTGCATCATAACTCATTATCCATCCCCAAGTACCATTAGGTTCAGCAAGGTTCCCTGCGAATTTAAGAATCACTTCAGAAGTATTAACTTTAGGATTATCCGAAATAGAAAATTTACCACTAGTGATAAGCTCTTCAGCCTCTTTCCCTGCAGACTGTATATCTCCATTCATTCTATACACTCTAGCTAAGAGAGCAGTTGCTGCCTCGCTAGTAGGAGTTAACTGTACCAATGACGCATTAGCAACGTTGAATTTTTCAATATTCGCTTTAGCATATTTTAAATCTTCAATTATAAAAGCTAGAACATCTTTACCAGAACTAGGTGCTATTGGTCCTTTTACATAAGTTTCATCAATAAGTGGAATTCTTTCAAACAAATCATAAAGTCTTAAATGAGATAATGCTCTTACATATCTTGCTTTACCTTTTTGTGCATTAGTAGCTGAAGGAACTCTCAAAATAGTATTTGCTCTCGTAATAGCTGTATAAAAATCTTTATAATAATAACTCAACAATATGTCATCTTCTGGAACTATGTGCTCATGTAAATACTGCACCTGATACCATTGAAATTTCACAGGTTTATAGTTATCTGCCAAAATTTCACTTGCCATAATATTAAAATATGAATATGAACTTGGCTCCATAATACTTTTGTAAGCACCAGTCAATAACTTATCAACATCAGCAGAAGACAAGTTTGAAGTTGCGTCTAATGAAGCTTCTGATTTAATATCTAATTCTCTTTCACAAGAATTAAAAATTAAACCAAATGCTAATAATAATATACTTAATTTTTTCATTTTAAAATATTTTAAAAATTTATATTTAAACCAAGACTATACACTTTAACTGTAGGAATACCATTACTATCTACACCAGACTGTATTTTAGTAGTATCTGCACTATTCTGGTTCACACTTAATGTTTGGTCTACATAATAAGTTTCAGGGTCAACTCCACTGTATTTAGTAAATGTAAATGGGTTTCTTACTTGCGCATACACTCTAAGAGATTTTAAGAAACTAAAATCTTTCGTATCAAAATTAACTCCTAATGTAATATCTGTAATTCTAAGATAATCAGCATTTTCTAAAAATCTAGAAGAACGGTAATTATTCCAAGAAGAGATTGCACTTGCTAAATGAGGCCTAGGTACATTAGTATCCATATTATCAGGAGTCCAATAATTCATTTGTTCACCAATCATATTCGTAGAGTATGAAGGATAACCTACAGCAGCGCCTGATACAGATCTTTCTTTATACATAGCATATACCTTTTTACCAATAGAGTATTGGGCATTAACAGATAAGTCCACTCTTTTATAGGCGATTCTAGTATTAAAGCCTCCATAAATTGGTGCAATGCCTCCATTGAAAACCACTTGATCATTAGAATTTATCTTACCATCACCATTGACATCTCTGTATAACATATCACCTGGTTGTACTACTTTTGTTACGTTGCCACTAGCATCTTTATATTCATATCTCTCTTTTGCAACGCCTAAAGACTCATATAAATAAAAAGACCCTAAAGATTCTCCTTCCTTTACAATAGATGCAAAGCCTGTAGTATAAAATCCTGCAGGAGTTCCAATTTTTTCTACTACGTTTTTATTGTATGAAAAATTAGCTCCAAAGTCCCATTTCAGATTTTGTGTTCTAATTATTTTAGTATCTATACCAATCTCGAATCCCTTATTATTAATTTTCCCAACATTGGCAAGCATTGTTTTAAAGCCAGTCTCTTGCTCAACAGGAATTCTATATAACAAGTCATTAGTAGTTTTGTTATAATAATCAAAAATAATATTCACTCTATTTTTGAACATAGACAAATCTAACCCCAAGTCCATAGACTCACCTTTTTCCCAATGTAAATCTGGATTATACAAATCTGTAACTGCTAAGCCAGGATTCTGATTGTGGTTTACTCCTCCTCCAATTAAATTTAAGCCAGAAGCATAACTAACCCCAGTCTGATTCCCTGTGAAACCATAAGACCCTCTTAATTTCAACTCATTGATGACAGGTACATTAAAGAATGATTCATTAGA
>JAGNSM010000246.1 GCA_017988045.1 Fusobacteriaceae bacterium | reverse complement strand
ATATAGTTATAAAGAATTTCTCCACTCTCTTTAATATAAACAAGGTAATAAGGCTCTAGTGCATTGTTCTCACTAGCTTTAATTTTATCATTAATCTTTTTTAAGCAATAAATTACACCCTTTTCAGTTTCATCATTTACAATAGTCGTAATAGCATACATTCCAGTCGGTGCTTTCTCTAATGCTGCCTTATTAGTTTTCATATAATTCACTAAATCCATCTTAAAATCGTTAAAAGTTAAATCGGTAATAGATATATTTCCTCCAATATCTTCTAAGTCTAATACTTGGTCTTGGAGTTGTTTAAGTTGATTTTTTCTATATTCAAGGTCGTTCATCTCTTTTGAGCTATCAACCTCAATTACATTTTCTTCTCCTGTAGCAGATATATCTAACATAACCATTCTTCCAGAAACTCTCTTTTCAAGATTAATGTATTCATCAAGCTCCATATTTGGCCAAAAATTTACTAACTGTATACAATCATTCTTAGAACCTAATCTATCAATTCTTCCAAATCTTTGGATTATCCTTACAGGGTTCCAATGAATATCATAATTAACTAAATAATCACAATCCTGCAAATTTTGTCCTTCTGATATACAGTCTGTAGCTATTAAAATATCTATTTCATCTATAGCTTCTTTATCTACTTTACTTCTCTCTTTTGATATAGGAGAAAAGTTTGTAAGTATTGAGTTAAGGTCTGTTTTAAATTTCTTATCTGTAGTTTTATTCGTTCCAGTTCCTGTTACTAAAGCAGAATTTAACCCATATTCAACTTTCATCCAAGATGAAATATTGTCATATAGGTATTGGGCTGTATCGGCAAAAGCTGTAAAAATAACAATTTTTTTATTTTTATTATTTAATGGAGTTTTGATTTTTTCTTTAATCAACTCTTTTAATTCAAATAATTTCGCATCATTATGAGGTTTAACAAAATAAGCTTGGGTCATTATATCTTCAAGAATAGCCTTATCCTGTTCTAGTTCTTGTTTCCATTTTATTGTGTCCATATCTTTCAAAAGAACTTTTACTTTTTTACTTCCAATTAAAACATCATCCATTCTTGGGTCATCAATATCTATTTCATCTATTTCTGTTTCTTCTATCTCTTCTTGATATTTTGGATTGTTAATTTTACCTAAAGAACTATCTATTTGATGAAGTAATCTTCCTACAGTTAGACCAAAGGAAAATATAGAACTCTCCATCCTCTTTAAAATATTTACTCTCATTAAATGAATTAGACTTTGTTCTCTATCAGTTTGCTTAAATACAGAGTTCTTAACTTTCTTATCATACTTCAAATTATATTCCACTACTTTGTGCGGAAGTATGTATTTTAAAGGAGAATAAATTGATAAATTTAATGCTCTTATTTTTTTATTAAGTTCAGGTAAAGGCATGAAGTGTTTATCAATATCTATGTCAGCTTTAATATTTTTAGGTTTTAGTCTTTCTGGGAACTTACCTATTTCTGACATATCATAATACTTCTGAATGTGCTTTCTTGACCTTGCTATAGATACCATATCAAGAAGTTTAAAATAGTCTACCTCTAAATTTTTTAATAGATTTTCTATTTTTCTTTCCTCTTGTACAAGGGTATTCCATTCATTAAAAGTCATTTGAGCTTTTCTTAATGTTTGCTCTATACTTTTTATTCCGTTACCTAAAAAGTGTGAGTCACTTGCTTCTGTAATAAAAGCAATTTGATTTTTAAGGTCATTCATTCCGTTATTTACAGGTGTAGCTGAAAGAAGTAGAACTTTTGTTTTTACTCCTGCTTTAATTATTTTATTTAAAAGTCTTGAATATCTTGTTTCTCTATCATCTTTTGGATTATTATTATTTCTAAAATTGTGAGATTCATCTATAACTATAAGGTCGTAATTTTCCCAATTTATTGTATCTAAATTTATATCTCCAGAATATCCTTTGTATCTACTCAAATCTGTATGATTAAGTACATCATAACTAAATCTATCATTACAAAGTATATTTCTTCTGTCATTTTGTTTATATAAAGTCCAGTTTTCTCTAAGTTTTTTAGGTGCTAAAACTAAAACTCTATGATTTCTAAGTTCATAATATTTTATAACTGCTAGAGCTTCAAAAGTTTTTCCTAAACCTACACTATCAGCAATTATGGCACCATTATACTTTTCTATTTTATCTATGGCTCCCATGACACCATCTTTTTGGAACTTATATAGTTTATTCCACACCAAAGTGTCCTCAAAGCCTGTCTTAGCTTTAATGATAGTTTCTTCAGTAAGTTCAGATAAATACTCTTTAAACACATTATAGAGAGTTATATAATACATAAACTCTGGAGAGTTCTCTTTGTAAACTAAATCTATTGTTTCAAGTAGTTCTTTTTTTACATCAATAACTTTTGAACTATCATTCCAGTAACTATCAAAATTACTAAGGAACATTTTCGTATTATCAAAGTTTTTTATAAAAGTTGCTGTTATAGGTTTATCTGAAGGAACATAGCCTAACCCTTGAGCTGAAAAATCCATATTCCCATTTATAGAAGAACT
>JAGNSM010000096.1:4233-7753 GCA_017988045.1 Fusobacteriaceae bacterium | reverse complement strand
CAGTACAAAGATGTTTTGCAAAATGTACAGTGGGACCTAATGTAAAAGTGGGAGAAAAATTTTATAATCGTGTGGATGTTGAAGACGTTAAGAAAATAATAGAAGAGAATAAATAAAAAAATAAGTTCCAAAATATAGATATTGTCATTTTGAATTTTAGGAAGAAATCTTTAAATATAAAGATTTTGCTAAAATTTCTTTATCAAAATGACAGTATTTTTTTATTTTTTGAATTTAGTAACTGAACAAAATGAACTGATAAGAAACTATTTTTAATTTTTTATTGTTTGAAACCTTAAAATTATAAAAAAAATGTGGTATATTCATATAGGAAATAATTTAAAGGGAAAGTAAGGGGATAACATTGGAAAATAATATTAATGACGAAAAAAAAGAGTTAATAAAAGAGAATCTAAAAATTAAAAATGAGCTTCAAATTTCAATTTCTCAATATGAAAACATAAAGAGAATACATGATAATCTTCTTGATGAGTATTTGGATTTACAGGTAAATAATAATTTTGATAAAATAACGATTTTTCAAAATGAAGTAAATCAATTGAATACAGAGAATACTAAAATGATAGCTGAAATAATAGAGTTAAAAGATAAAGTTTCTAAAATAGAAATTAAAGAAAAAGATGAAGCTGAAAAAATAAATGAATTGAATAAACAAATTGAAGAGCTAAAAAAACAAAATGAAGAATTGGAAACAGAAAACTCAGAAAATAAAGAATATCATGGGGAACTTACTGGAAAACTTGAAGATGCAAATAATGAAAAAGAGAGATACGAAAAATTAATTGCTGAAATTACTCTAGAAAAAGAAAATTATTCGGAAGAAAATTCAGGATTAAATAATAAAATAGAAGAATTGAACAAAGAAATTGAAAACATTAAAATAGAGCTAGAAACTGGAAATACAGATAAAGATAGTAAAATAGATGAACTGAATCTACAGGTAGAAGAGCTGAATTTAGAAATTGAAGAATTTAAGCAACAAGCTGAAGAACTTAATCAGCAACTAATAACTGTTGAAGATGAAAAGAAAGAAAGTTTGGAAAAAATAGAAGTTGAAAGAAGAGAAAATAAAGATTCTATAGAACTTTTACAAATGGAATTAGAGGAAAAAAATGGAGAAAAAGAAAAACTTGAACTAAAAATTTCAAGTTTGGAAGAAAAAGCAGAAGAGATAAACCATTATGTGGAAGCTATGCAACAGGAGCTAGCAAAAGCTTTTGATGTAGCAAGAGTAAATGTTGAATTATTGGAAGAAAAAGAGAAACATTTAGTAGAACTAGAAAAAAATATAGAGATAATGACTTCAGAATATGAAGAACTTAAAAATGAGCTAGAACAAGTAAGAGAAGAGTATAGAGTTAATGAAGAAAGAAACAAAGAACTTGAAAATGAAGAAATATCAAAACTAAAAGAAGAATTAAATGAAAAAGAAGAAAACTTAAAAATAATTTTATCAGAAAAAGATAGTATAGAAAATGATAGAAATGAAAAAGCTGATTATTTAAATGAACTTCAAAATGAGCTTGAAAAACTATTGGAAGAATTAAAACTGAGTAAAGAAAAAGTAACTGCGTTGGAATCTGGAGAAATAAAAGAACTGAATGAAGAGAATCAAACTTTGAAAGAAAAAATAGCAGAAAAAGAAGAAGCAATTTCTTTAGTTAACATTGAACTTGAAAATTTGAAAGTTGAAAAAGATAATTTTGAATTAAATTTTATGACAAGTAATGATGTAAAAGAGGAAATTGTAATAGAAAATAGAGAGTTAAAAGCTAAGGTAGAAGAAATACAGGTGGAACTTGAAAAGAAAAATAAAGAATTAGAAGAAAAAGAGCTAGATAACGAAATATATGCGGAAGAAAAAGAAGCTCAAATTATTGAGTTGAACGTATGTATAGAGGAGTTAAATGAAGAGTTAGAAGCTAGTAAAAATTCAAATTCAATTAATGAAGTGAATGATGACACAGAGGTAGAAGGATTAAAAGAACAATTTGAGGAAATTGCTAATAAAAATATAGATTTAGTAGAGTCTTATGAGAAATTAAACCAAAAATTTGTAAGAGCTGTGCATAAGCAATATGATTTTAGATTAATGACAGCAAATATGTTAGGAAAAATTCTAGAAGAGAACAATAAACTAACAACTGAATTAAAGAAGATAAAAGTTCATGCACAAATTAAGGAAAATGTACAAATTAAAGAAAATATAGAAATGAAGTTAAATGATTACCATGAAGAACCTAGAGTAGACATTAAAAACTTGTTTGGGAATACTTCTAAGGAGCAAGGAAATAGTGGATGCGATATAAGTAACTTCATAAATAGTCTTGAAGACAGAAATGAATTTAATCAAAATGAAGAGAGAATTGGTAAAGCTATGTGGACTCAAGAGATACTTGGATTAAGAGAAGAGATTGAGGAAATTCATGATGCAAATTTAAGCGAAAATATAAGTGATGATTTAGAAACAGAAAAAGAGGAAAATAAAGTAGAGAAGATTACCAAGTTTATTGATTATAGAGAGTTTTTCTCTAAGGATAAGGTAAAAGAATATCTAGATTTCTTAAAATTCATGCTTCCTCGTGCGATTGAGGGAGATACACCTTTACTTGAAAAAGAAATACTATATTTCTCTGTTTCCTTTGCTTTTTATTATTATAATGGTGGAGATTTCTGGGAATTACTGTTAAATAAACTTGATATAGCTGAAGAAGAAAAAGAGGGATATAGAAATTATTTGAGAAAACAGCTTGATGTAATATTTAAAGAGCATAGCTATTGTCAACTTGTAGATGAAAAGGGAGATAGAGTAGGAGCTTCTATAGTAATGCATTCAATACTTCCTGTAAATCAAATGAATGAGTATTTAGAGTTGATGAGGGATATATATGTAGATGATTTAGATGGAATTATAGATAAAGATATATTTGAAAAAATATTGGATGAAAAACTTAAAGAAGAAAAAGTAGATGCTATAATTAAAGCAGCAGACTGCTTTGAGAAGACAAATAAGATGGACTGGTTTGTAGAATACTCTTATGAACTGATGAAAGAGATTGATGCTACAAGTAGAGGAATAGTCTATGAAGAATCAAGTCTAAATGAATTGGTAGTAAAGAAAATTCAAAGTATTATTATTTAATTAAATAGAGAGCGAAAGCTCTCTATTTTGCTTCTTAATGTTTAACAAAACTTCTTAAAACTTTACAATTATTGAAAATTTTGGTAAAATAATTTTTAGAAATTGTCTTGAGGAGGAAATATGAAAAAAATATTAATAATTGCGACTATATTAACAGCTAATATATTTGCATTTGATTCAGTAACTTATTTTGGTGGAGTAAATGCAGAGGGTGAATTAACAATAAAAAGTTCAACAGGTGAACAAAAGCAACAGCAAGGCTATAAACTTGTTGCGGGAATGGAACTTAATAATGAACTCAGAAATCATAAAAATATTGAATTAGGTTTGGGAATAAAATATGAAGATTATTTTGAA
>JAGNSM010000096.1:0-4133 GCA_017988045.1 Fusobacteriaceae bacterium | reverse complement strand
ATTATGAAAATGCAAAAGTATCTGCAACTATAGGATATAAATTAGATATGTAATTTTTAAGGAGCTAAGGCTCCTTATTTTTTTGAACTGAAAGTATATAAATAATGATTAGAAAGCTTATAAATTATACTTTGAAAAAAAAGAAAGCATATGATATAATTTGAGGCAGACTTACGAAAAAATTAGTAATTAATAATTTTTAAAAAAGCGAGGAAAAAATGGATATTTTAGAGATAAAAAGAGAGCTTGAAGAGATTAATAAAAATCTCGTAGAAAACAGGGGGCATCTTTGACCTTGATAAGAAGAGAGAAGAGATAAGATATTTGGAAGATAAAACCGTTGCAGAAGGGTTTTGGAACGACCAAAAGACTAGCGAATCCGTAATAAAAGAGATGAATGTTTTAAAGGATATAGTAAGAGACTTTGAAGAACTGGAAGCTAAGGCAGAGGATATTAAAGTATTAGTAGAGTTCTATGAAAGTGGAGATGAGAGCTTTGCAGAAGAGTTAGATAGTTCTTTTAAAAAATTAAAAAAAGACTTGGATAATTTTAATACGGAGCTATTATTAGATGGTCCTTATGATGACCTTAACGCCATAATTACAGTGCATTCAGGGGCAGGCGGAACAGAAGCTTGTGATTGGGCAGAAATGCTTTATAGAATGTATAGCAGATGGGTAAACAAAGAGGGGTATAAACTGTCTGTACTTGATTACTTAGATGGAGATGGAGCAGGTTATAAGTCCATAACATTCTTGGTAGAAGGTGTTCATGCTTATGGATACTTAAAAGGAGAAAAAGGAGTTCATAGATTAGTAAGAATTTCGCCTTTTGATGCCAATAAAAAACGTCATACTTCTTTTGCTTCTGTAGATGTTATGCCTGAAGTTGACGATAATATAGAAGTTGAGATAAATGTAGGTGACCTTAGAATAGATACATACAGAGCCAGTGGAGCTGGGGGACAACATGTAAATATGACAGATTCTGCAGTAAGAATCACACATTTACCTACAAATATTGTTGTTACTTGTCAAAATGAGAGGTCACAGCTAAAGAATAGAGATTTTGCTATGAAAGTTCTAAAATCAAAACTCTTTGAACTGGAAGTTAAGAAAAAAGAGGAAGAATTAAAGAAAATTCAAGGGGAACAGAGTGATATTTCTTGGGGAAATCAGATTAGGTCATATGTTTTTCAGCCTTATACATTAGTTAAAGACCATAGAATGAACTTTGATGTTGGAAATGTACAGGGTGTTATGGATGGAGAAATAGACGGATTTATATCAGCGTACTTAAAATGGAATAAAAATAAGGGGTAGAATATGAAAAAAATAATCTTCTTAATTTGCATGAGTATAACAATCTTTGCACAAGAAACAAAGTTTTCTATTATATCTGTTGGGAATTTGAAGGGAAATTACAGAAATATAGATTCCTTAAAAGTTGCCTTGGATATCAAGAATAAAGAAAAAATTGCTACCTACGATAATGTTATTAAGCTTAATATTGGTAACAATATGTCAGAGTATCCTGTTAAAAATGAACTTATGGAAACTTTTGTAAAAAAGGTTGGATTTAATTTTAATTTCTTTGGAAAAGAAGAGTTTCTATGGAAAGAATATATTGATGTTAACAAAATACCTTTTTCTACTATTAATATAGTTTCAAAAGCGATACTACCGTATCAGCTAATGAAAATGGATGATAAAATAGTATGTATTGCAGGAATAACAAATATCTATGAAGATGACATAAAAGGAAAAATACCATATAAGAGAGAGCTTCAAAATCTTATGTATATGGTAGAAGATAATGTAGATTTTTTCTTCCTTGTAACTGATTTGGATAGAGATGAAAATGCTAGAATTCTTAAGGAATTCCCAATGGTAAATGGTATTTTTGAAAGTAGAGATACTCTTTATGATTTTGGAGTAGCTACAATAGATACAGCAGAAGGGCCATCATATATTATTCCAAACTATGGAATTTCAATAACAGATTTTTCTTATATGGAAAAAGAAGAGAAAAAAACTGTTAAAAAAGCAAGTTTGAAACTTAGAGAAAATATTCTTGAACCTCAAAAATATGGTTATGATAAGGATTTGACATCTTATATTAACTGGGCTAATGAGAGAGTTAAGAATGAAAACAGTCTTATTGTTGGATATAACAATGATTCATATAACCCATATGAGATATTTTTGAGAGAAAAGGTAAACTTCTTAGATGACCTTTCAGATAAGTTAATAAAAGATTTTGCCTCAGATGTTGTAATTTTCCCTAAAAAATCTTTGTTTAAAGGATTGAAAAAAGGATTATATACATCATTAGAGGTACAAGAGATGTTTGCTAAAGAGAAATTTATTAGTTTTACTGTTCCTTATGATAAACTAAAAAAGATAATTGATAGAAACTCTCTAATGAGAGGAAAAGAAGAGTATTTTTATATTAGTGGTTTAGATAAACATCCACTTCAAAAAGAGTATAAAATACTTAGCTTTGAGAACTTTTTGATAGATTATAAAGATATTATAGGAAAAGATTATACAGTAGAAAAAGTAGGAATTAGAGAATATTTGATTAAAAAATAATTGATTTATATATAGGAGGAAAAATGGAAAAAAAGAGAGTAAGAACAAGAATAGCTCCATCACCAACGGGAGATCCTCATGTAGGAACAGCTTACATTGCACTATTTAACTTAGCATTTGCAAAAAAACATGGTGGAGATTTTTTATTAAGAATAGAGGATACAGATCAAACTAGATCTACAGTAGAATCAGAAAATCAAATTTTTGAATCATTAAAATGGTTAGGATTAGATTATGATGAAGGACCAGATAATGGTGGAAACTATGGACCTTACAGACAATCAGAAAGATTCCATATTTATGGAGATTATGCAAAACAATTGGTAGACAACGGAACTGCTTATCACTGTTTCTGTACTCAAGAAAGATTAGATAATCTTAGAGACAGACAAAAAGCAATGAAAAAAGCTCCAGGATATGATGGGCATTGTAGAGCATTAAGCAAAGAAGAAGTAGAAAAAAGACTTGCAGCAGGAGAAGAAAACGTAGTTAGATTAAAAATGCCATATGAAGGTGAAACAGTAATTAAAGATGTACTTAGAGGAGAAGTTAGATTTGAAAATAATTTAATTGATGATCAAGTACTTATAAAAGGAGATGGATTCCCTACATATCATCTTGCAAATGTAGTAGATGACCATTTGATGGAAATTACTCATGTAATAAGAGCTGAAGAATGGATTTCTTCTACTCCAAAACATATTCAATTATACAGAGCATTCGGATGGGATGAACCTGAATTTGTTCATATGCCACTTCTTAGAAATGCTGATAGAACTAAAATATCAAAAAGAAAAAATCCAACTTCATTAATCTATTATAGAGAAAATGGATATTTGAAAGAGTCTATGGTAAACTTCTTAGGGCTTATGGGATATAATGTTGGAGAAAATGAAATATTAAGTCTTGATGAATTTATAGAAGGTTTTGATATTACAAAAGTAAGTCTTGGAGGGCCAGTATTTGACCTTGTAAAACTTGGATGGGTTAATAATCAACATATGAGAAAAAAAGATTTGGCAGAGCTTGTTGAACTTGCAAAACCATTTTTCTTAGCTAAAGGATATATTACAGAAAATTCTACAGAAAAAGAGTTGGAAGCTTTGACAAAAGTTGTAGAAATCTTAAGAGAAGGAGCAATAACTCTTAAAGAAATAGCTGAACTTGCAGATATTTACTATGTTGATAGTTTTGAGCTAGATAAAGTAACTGAAGAGATGAATAAAAACGAGAGAAAATCTGTAGAAAGACTTTATCATGCAATTGAAGATGAAACAGGTAAAAAATCTATTAAACTTTTCATAGAAAAACTAAATGCAGCAAATGAAGAGATAACAGCAGATGAAGCAAAAGCTATGCTACACGACACTATGGAAGAAATAGGTGAAGGACCTGGGAAAGTATTAATGCCTCTTAGAGTTGTAATTACAGGTAGAGGAAAAGGTGCAGAACTTTATAATGTTATTTCTATAATTGGAAAAACTAGAACACTTAAGAGAATTAACGAAATGGTAGCAAAATATAATATATTTTAGATA
>JAGNSM010000245.1 GCA_017988045.1 Fusobacteriaceae bacterium | reverse complement strand
CAATTCACTGCCTTATCAAAATCAGGTACTCCATAACCACAAGTTCTTAATAATATTCCATAAAGATCTTTTGGTGATTGCCCTGATACTGTAAATTGTTCAATCATTTTATCTGTCCAATTAGCCGAATGAACAACTAACCCTCTAATTGTTTGAGGTGTTGCTTCTGGAAAAGTAGAATATAATCTTGCTACAAAATTCGCTCCTAGTGCATTTGCTGCACTTGTTGCAAATGTCCAAGTAATTAAATCTCTATAAATATTTGAATGGGTTGTTAAGAGTGATAAATCTTCATGTTCTGTTTTATCGTTTCTTGTAGTATTTAACAAAAGATTTCCACCTTCAAATACTACATCAGGTTTTATACACCATTGTTTATCCCATAAAGAAGAAGTTGTTGTAAATGGTGATATTTCATCTTTTTTTGCCATCACTACATCATAATCAATGTATTCATCTTCTTCATCTGTAATTGTATCTTTTTGTGTATAAGCTCCAATTGTTATAGCATTCCAAGATTGAGCTGGATTTTCTATGGGAGCATTGATATTACTACTAATATAGTTGAATGTATCATCTAAATAATCTACATTTCCTGCTGAGATACAAAAAAGCTTTTTTTTATCACAATTAAATAACTCATAATCTATAGCAGATGACCATGAACTTGGAGTACCATTAGGTATATCACCATTTGTATAATTTGCTGTCACAGACATTGAAAATATATGTATTTTCTCAGATTCTTTAATAACTCTTTCTGAAACTGCTTGAGAGGTAATATGCCCCCATAAGTTTACTTCATTATCTCCAGTCGGTGGTAATATCTTGTAAGATGCTAAGGTGTGGTTTAATTGAACGTTTTCAGTACTGGTTAAATGTTCATTCAAATCTCCATAAGCAGCTATCCCACTCATTTCAGTACCATGACCCTTGTGATCATTTACATCCCATGATGATAAAAAAGTGTGTTTATCTTCATCTTTTAAGATATCTTCTAATAATGGGTGTACATTATTTACCCCGGTGTCTAAAATACATATCGAAACTTTACTATCTGAATCGACAATCACTCTATCTTTTAATTCATTTACCCATTCTTTTTGGTCGATGTATTCCATACTTGTATAAGCTATATTTGGTATTGCATAAGGTCTTATTTCAGCTAAATATTGATATGAATCAATTAAATTCAAAATATCTTCAGCATTTAATTTTGCTAAAGTTATTATTCTCTCTGGAAATTTTATATTTGATTCTGTTCGAATTTCTATATTGTTGGTGTGGGTTACATTTATAAACTCTGAAATAACATCTTCATCATGAGTATTTTTATTATTAATTAACCATACTTCACACCATACTTTAGTTTCACTAGGAATTTTATCTTCTTTACCATTCCAAAATGAATTAATTGTAGCAATTTTAAAATCTTCTATAACCGCAATTAAATCATTATGTCTTGGGTTTCCTTTTTTAGTTAATTTCTCTGTATATTCTTTTATTTTTTTCTCTAAAAAATCTTTTTTCTCTAATGGTAAAAATAGTGTAGCTTTTTGTGGATTCGTATTTTTAAAATTTGATAATCTAATATCTTTTGATGAACTTTCAAGAGGTTCTATATTTAAGTCAATCCCCTCTATCCCTAAAACCTCTAAATAAATTCCTTTATTTAAAGACTCATTCTGAGATATAAGTTCAGTTTGAGAAGTTAAAAGAGATTGTAATTTTCCATACAGTCTATTTCCATGTTCTCGTGCATTTCTATAAGGTAAAGTTGAATCACCTCCACCACTTTGAGGAGATGTAAATCTTATACCAGTTTTATATTGTTCACTAACAAATAAAGGTCGTAAATTAGGCATATATTACGACTCACTAATTTTTTTATACGATTCTTTTATAATTTCAAAGTTATGAATTAATGATGTTTTAGAGATATACTTTTTATCATTGATAATAGCTTCTTTAATTGCATCATTGCATGATTTTACAATATCCGCATGACTTAATCCTGATGCTTTAGATAAAACACCATCTAAATCAAAATTAACTGTAAATGCTTGTAGTCTTAGTGTTAAAAGTTTAAGTATTTCATCTTTTGTAGGTATATCATAATATAAAATATCATCAAATCTTCGAAACAAAGCTCTATCTAATAGTGCAATATTATTTGTAGCTGTTATTATTAAACTATCAGAGTTATCGTTTTCTAAGAACTGTAAAAATGAATTTAATACTCTTCTCATTTCACCAACTTCATTATCTTTACTTCTATCGGTACCAATAGAATCAAATTCATCAAAAAAATAAACACCTTTTTGTATCTCTATCATTTTGAATATTTGTCTAAGTTTTGCACCAGTTTCACCCATAAATTTTGTAATGATTTTATCTATTTGTATTACATATAAAGGTAAATGAAGTTCTGAAGCTATAATAGAAGCTGACATTGTTTTACCAGTACCTGGATGTCCAGATAATAGAATCTTTCTTCTATGTTTTAATCCATGTTTTTTTAATTTTTCTTGATTGTTATATTCATTTAAAATTTTTACTA
>JAGNSM010000095.1 GCA_017988045.1 Fusobacteriaceae bacterium | reverse complement strand
AGTTTTTCTCTTAAATTTTCGATATTCTCAAAAAGTTTTATTTGTCTTTTAGCCTTTTCCACATTAAAGCCCAAAAGATATTCATAGATTTTTTTAGAAAATTTATCTATTTTTTCAAAAGCTTCATTTCCCAAAACATTTCTACCTTTAGCTGGCAAATTTAAATAATATTTTATAAAAAGTTTTTCACCTTTAATACTGATGACAGTCCTTTTAATTATCTCATCTTGAGGTTTTAATAAGAAAATTTCTCCTATGTACCCATCTTTTTCAAGATTTTCATATAACTCTCTCAACAAATAATCCTCAAAGGCAGTTTTCTTTATTTTAGTTTCTAGTAATTCAAGATTATCAGTTACTTTTCTTACTTTAATACTAAACTCAAACATTGTTGGACTGGCAAAAGGGTCTCCTTGTACATTTAGGATTTCTAAATTATAATCTGTTGCATTATAAAATCCTGCTATATCCTTATATGCTTTGTAACCCTTTCCATCAATACTCTTTAACAAATTACTTAATTTTTCCATTATTTTTTATCCCCCTACAATACTACAATATTACCCATTACCAAATTACAACACCACAGAGAGTATCTTGGACTCTCCTATTTCCTTATTCATAGTTACACCATATAGTTGATCTGATTCTTTCATGGTATGCTTATTATGTGTTATAAGAATAAATTGAGATCTGTCAGTAAACTCTTTCAGTTTTCTTAGTAATCTTTTAGTATTACTTTCATCAAGAGCAGCTTCAATCTCATCAAAGAATGTAAATGGACTAGGCTTATACATAAATATTGCCATTATAAGCGCTACTGCTACCATGGATTTTTCCCCTCCAGATAACAAGCTTAGACTTTGATATTTCTTATTCTTAAATTTAACCATTAATTCCACACCAGATTCCAAAAGATCTGTTTCATCTAACAAACTCAAATTCCCAATTGAGTTATTTAAGATTTCTTTACACATATAATTAAAATTTTTATCTATTTCATCATAGGCTTCCTTAAAAGAGTTTTTTACTACATCTTCTATCTCTTTTATTAGAGTTTCCAAGTTCTTTTTACTGTCAACCAAATCCACTTTTTGATTGTATAGAAACTCATATTTTTCTTTAGCACTTTCATATTCATCTACTGCCAAAAGATTAACATATCCTAGTCCTTGAATCTTAATATCTAAATCTGCAAGATTCTTTTTCACTATAGCTAAGTCTTCTTTTAGCTCTACCAATTCTACCTCTTCTAATAGTCGCAATTTTTCTTCCAAATCAGCTATTAGGTATTCTAATTTATCTATTTTTTCCTTAGTACCATTAAGCTTATTTTCTTCTTTCACAATATCAGTTTCAATATTTTTTATTTCTATAATTAGTCTTTTTTCTTCTTTTTCTAGTTCTTTAACTTTAAACTTGTACCCTTCAAGCTCTAAGTTATCTTTACTTCTTAATATTCTTTTAGCTTCTATCTCTTTTAGTAACTCTTCTGACTTAGTTTCACTTTCAACTTTTTCTTTTTTAGCATCAGATATTTGATTTTCTAATTTTTTTATTTCTTCTTCTATATCTTTTAACTCATTAGCAAAATTATCTAATGTAGAAAACAATTGCTTTCTTTCTTCAAATTTAGCAGCAAAAACCATTCTTTTATTAGAATTTTCATTTCTATATTTTTCCAAGAACTCTTTTGCTTCTACCCTTTCATTTTCCAAAAGACCTGTTTCATTTTTAATATTTTCAATAGATTTTTTCAATTTTTCAATCTCAATTATCGCATTTTCTCTTTTTTCTATATATTCAGTCTTATTTTCATTTAGTTCTTGAAGCTCAAGCTTTAATGTTTCAATAGATTTTAATGCTATATTATAAGCAAAAGACTTTTCATTAAATTCTGTCTTTTTACTTTCTAAACTAGCATATAATTTTTCTTTTCTTTCTCTCAATTCACTTATTTTATTTGCATACTCTACATTTTTTTCACTTATTTCAAAGTACGTTTTAGAATAAAGCTCATATGAACTTTTCAAAACAGTAATCTCTTCTTCAAGTTTTTTAAGTTCTTTTTTTCTCTCAAAAATAATACTGCTCGCTGATTTTGTTGTTTCTCCTCCTGTCATCCTTCCACTAGTTGACAAGATATCTCCCGACAAAGTCGCTATAGTTCCACGGAAATTGCTATTTTTTTGAATCTCTACAGCTTTTTCCATATCTTCAACTATAAGAACTTTATCAAATACAAAATCTATAGCTTTTCTTATTTCTGGCTTATAAGCTACAAGTGTATTAGCTGTTCCGTATACTCCATTTTCTGGTCTAAAGTTAAATAGAACACTTGGAGGTTTTATAAGGTCTAATGGCAAGAAACTTGCTCTTCCACCTTTTTTATTTTTTAGAATTTCAATACATTTTTTTGCCACTTGTCCATTTTCTACAACTATATCTTGCAGACTATTTCCCAGAGCACTTTCTATAGCATTTACAAACTTATCAGGAATTTCAACTAAAGACAACATTGGTCCATAAACTCCCGATATTTCTTCATTCATAACTATTTTTACACCTTTAAAATATCCTTCATTACTTTCGTCTACACGTTTTAGATTATCAAGTTTTGAAGTTATATTTCTAAGTTGATACTCTGAATTATCCTTAGTTTTTAATGCTTCTTTTAACTTTTCTTCTACCTCTTTTTGTTTTGTTTGATAATCTGCAAAAGAGTCATCTGTAACTCTTTTATCTATCTCTATAGTTTCTTTTTCACTTTCCAAAAGCTTATAAGCCTTTTCAAGTTCCTCTTTTTCTATATTTTTTTCATCATATTCAGCTTCTACCTGTTTAACTCTTTTTTCTATAGAAGCCTCTTTTCTATCTGCATCTTCTATATTGTTTAGAAATTTTACTCTTTCTACTTCTATATCTAATATTTTTTCTTTAGAAGCTCTTATTTTATTATCAAGTTCTTCATATTTTTCTTCTTTTTCTCTTATAAACTTACTTGTTTCTTCATTATTTAGCTCTTCATCATCTAAAAAAGAATTTAACTCAATCTCTTTTTCTCCAAGCTCCTCTATTTTTTTCTCTCTTTGCTCTTTTTTCTCAAGAGTATAGATTATATCAGTACTTTTATCATTTATTTCTTTATCTAAATTTTTTATTCTTTCTACAAGCCTAATTCTATTATTACCTAAAAGTTCTAATTCTTTTTCCAAAGTTTTATTTTGAACATCAAGTTGTTCATATTTTTCATTATAAACATCTCTATCTTCAATTGTTTTTTCCAAATCTTTTTCATAAGTATCAAATTTTTCTTGTAATTCTCTAATTAACTCTTCATTTTGCTCATATTTTTCTTTAATATATAAGAGTTCAATACTTTTATTATCACTATCAGTTTTGTAAATTGATTTTTTCAATTTTTCAGATTCTGCTTTTAACTCTTTATATTTAATAGCTTTCTCTGCTTGTTTAGATATATTCTTATAGTTTTGATAAAGTTCTTTTTCCACATAAGTAATTTTTTCTATTTCTATTTCTACTTTTTCAAGTTTTTTTACTGCTTCAGATTTTCTTAGTTTAACTTTTTTTATTCCTGCTGCCTCTTCTATAATTGAACGAATCTCTAATGATGAAGAACCTACTATTCTCTCCACCTTTCCTTGTCCAATAACTGAATATGCTGATTTCCCTACTCCAGTATCCAAAAAAAGTTCTTGTATATCTTTTAATCTAACTTTTTGGTCATTAATAAAGTAAAAGTTATCACTTTTACGATTTATATATCTTGTTACTTTTATTTCTGTAGCTTCATGTTGAAGAGTAAAATCGCTATTATCAATAATAAGACTTACTTCTGCAAAAGCCTTTTCTTTTTTATTTTTTCCACCAGAAAAAATTACGTCTTGCGATTCTTTAGCTCTTATATTCTTATAACTCTGTTCACCTAAAACCCACAGGATAGAATCAAGTATATTTGATTTCCCTGATCCATTTGGTCCTACAACAGATGTTATTCCTTTTGTAAAATCTATCCTTACCTTTTCGGCAAAGGATTTGAATCCGTTAACTTCCAAAGCTTTTAAATACAATTTCCCTCACCTACAGTATGTAATCGTTAAGATTTTCAGATTTTTGTGCAGAAGTATATACTTTATCTACTTCTTTTTTACTTATTTTTATAGTTTTCTCTTCATCATAAGGTGCTTCATACATTATGTCTTCTAGTAATCTTTCTAGGACTGTATGCAATCTTCTAGCCCCTATGTTTTCTATAGAATCATTTATTTCCATAGCAACTTCTGCTATTCTTTCTATTCCAGTCTTAGTAAAACTTAAAATAACTTTGTCTACCTTTAACATTTCTATATATTGCTCCAAAAGATTATTTTCTACTTGAGTAAGAATTTTGACAAAATCTTCCTTTGTTAGACTTTTAAGTTTTACTCTTACAGGAAATCTACCTTGTAATTCTGGCATCAAGTCGCTTGGAGATGACATTGTGAAAGCCCCTGCTGCAATAAACAGTATATGGTCAGTTTTACAAGGCCCATATTTAGTCATAACAGTTGTCCCTTCTACTATTGGAAGTATATCTCTCTGAACTCCTTGACGAGACACTTCTCCTCTTCCAAATCCTTCTCTGTCTGCAATTTTATCTATTTCATCAATAAATATTATTCCATTATCTTCTACCCTTTTTATTACTTCAGGTCCCAGCTCATCTAAATCCAAATTATTATCAATTTCCTCTTTAATCATATAAGAAATTGCTTCTTTAACCTTCATTTTTACAGTTTTAGTTTTTTTCCCACCTAAATCTTTCATGAGATTATCTAAAACATCTTGGATTCCTTCTCCTTCATTTATAGGCCCTCCAAAAACTTCGATTACTGGTCCTTCTGATTTTAAAGGTGCTTTATCCACTTCTACCTCTTCGTCATCAAACTCCCCTTTTTCCAAGGCTTCTAATAGAAGTTTTTTTTCTCCATCATTAACTTCAAAAGGTCTAAGCTTCTTAATAAGTTTTTCTTTTACTAAAGGAGATACTTTTTCTTTTAAGCTATCGAACTTTTCTCCTTTAACCATTCTAAAAGTGATATTTACTAAATCTTTTATCATGGATTCTACATCTTTACCAACATATCCTACTTCTGTAAATTTCGTAGCTTCTACCTTCAAAAATGGTGAGTTACTAACTTTTGCTAATCTTCTTGCAATTTCTGTTTTCCCAACTCCTGTTGGCCCAACTAATATTATATTCTTAGGAGTTATCTCTTTAGACAATTCTTTATTTTCAACAAGTTTTCTTCTATATCTATTACGAAGCGATATAGCAACACTTTTTTTTGCTTCTTCTTGAGAAATTATGTATTTATCTAATTCTTCAACAATTTTTTTAGGTGTAAAAACCATAATTCACTCTCTTTCTAAAATTTTATAATTAAACATACATTTTATGTATATTATGCCCATTTTATATATTTAAAATTTATTTATAATTATAAACTATTTTGCATTTTTTTACAATAACTACTATAAAGAATGAACTTTTAATTTATCAATAGATATTATCACAGTATTTCTTCAACTTTAAAAACGGACTTATTCCTTAATAGCATTTTAAAATTTCAAAATCACTTCTATAAACATCATATATTTTTTATATGTTAAAGTTTCAAACTGAATAATTTCTTCTAAGTTCCTTTTAAGCAAAGCATTTATTATTATTTTTACTTTTTAAAAATTTTAGGACTTTTAAATAATTTAAAAAAATTATTTTTCAAATTGTTTTAAGCACAATAAAAACTCCAATAAAAACAATATATATTTACAAAATCAATTTTAATGTTTAAAATTATATATTTTACTTATATTAAATTTATAGGTATACTCATCATATGAAGTAAATAACAAATTGTATAGGAGGTTATAATTATGAAAAAATTATTTTCAAAACCATCAGTTATTTTATCCGCATTTTTTATCACCACTTCTCTAGCGTATGGTGAGGTTAACACTGCTGAACTTTCAGAAAAGATTTCTACCCTTACTGTAGGTATGGATACTCTTTGGGTAATGATTGCAGCTTTCCTAGTATTTTTTATGAATTTAGGCTTTGCAATGGTAGAAGCTGGACTTGCAAGAGCAAAAAACACTGTAAACATCTTAGCAAAAAACTTTGTAGTATTCGCTATAGCATCAATTGTGTTTTACATTATAGGATTTGGATTAATGTTTGGTAATGGTAATGGATTTATAGGAACAAAAGGACTTTATTTTGTAAATGGTGTTGTAGATGATTACTCTTCACTTTCATGGACTAATGTACCTTTATGGGCAAAATTCTTTTTCCAATTAGCTTTTGCTGGAACTGCAGCAACTATAGTTTCAGGAGCTGTAGCAGAAAGAATTAAATTTTTATCTTTTGTAGTTTTCTCTGGAGTACTAGTTGCTTTTGTTTATCCAATCGTTGGACATTGGATTTGGGGTGGTGGATGGCTAGCATCTAAAGGATTCTTTGACTTTGCTGGTTCTACAGTTGTTCATTCTGTTGGAGGATGGTCAGCACTTGCTGGAATTATAGTTCTAGGTCCTAGACTTGGAAAGTATAGAAAGAATGGAACTGTTAACCCTATATTAGGTCATAACATGTCCATGGTTACATTAGGAGGTTTAATCCTTTGGTTTGGTTGGTTTGGATTTAATCCTGGTTCTACAATGGCTGTAGGCGATGGTTCTGCAATAGCTCATATTGCTGTTACTACAAATACTGCTGCTGTTATGGCTATCCTTACTTCTACTATAACTGCTTGGTTATTATTAGGAAAACCTGATTTATCTATGATTGTCAATGGTGCTCTTGCTGGATTAGTTGCAGTTACTGCAGGTTGTGCTTTTGTTAGTGTCCCTTCTTCTGCTATTATAGGAGCTATTGCTGGTGTTCTAGTAGTATTTGCTGTAACTATCTTTGATAAATTAAAGCTTGATGACCCTGTTGGAGCTACCTCTGTTCATCTTGTAAATGGTGTATTTGGTACCATTGCTGTTGGGTTATTTGCAGAAGATGGTATAACTGGAACTGCTACAGGAAATGGATTATTTATGGGTGGTGGAACTGATTTATTAGTTGCACAATTAACTGGAGTTGTCGCAGTAGGAGCTTTCTCATTTACAGTAAGTTTAGTTCTTTGGTATATAATCAAAGCTGTAATGGGATTAAGAGTTTCTAAAGAAGAAGAAATTGAAGGATTAGATATAGGGGAACATGGAATGGAAGCATACCCTGATTTCCAAGGATTTTTAACTAAATAATACTTATAATTAAGCTATATACAAAACTAAATAAAAAAATAACATTGGCTTTAAGGTGAGTTGAGGTGTGAGATTATCACTAACCTAATTTTAAGCTTCATACCTCACTCCCAGTAAAATGTATTTTTATACAAACAAAATCAAGCTATTGCAATTTTGCAACAAGCTAACTTAAAATTATAAAGGAGGATTTTATGAAACTTATTGTAGCTATTATTAAACCTGAAAAATTACCTGATGTAAAAGAAGCTTTATTTGAAGCTGAAGTAACTAAAATGACTGTTTCTAATGTAATAGGTTGCGGTCAACAAATGGGTTATACTGAATCTTATAGAGGTGCTGTTTCAGAAATAAATTTGTTAAAAAAAGTTAGAATTGAAATAGCTGTAAATGACGACTTTGTCAAGCCAGCTGTAGATGCAATTATAAAAGGTGCTAGAAGCGGTAATATCGGTGATGGTAAAATTTTCATTACTGAACTTTA
>JAGNSM010000244.1 GCA_017988045.1 Fusobacteriaceae bacterium | reverse complement strand
AACTATAACAACTGAAATTGAAGATAAAATATTATCTTTATTTCATTATCTAATAGCTATTCAAAAATATCTAAGTATATAGAAGATTTTTATTGTGTAGAATTTTTTAAAGCCACAATAAGTGCTGTAACATATAAAATCATACAAATGTGGCTTAATTAAAAAAAATGGCTCTAACTATTGTTGCTTAAAAAAGATTATTTACAAATGTCTGTAAAAAATGCCCAAATCATGTAATAAAAAAGGCAATTAGAAATGATATTAGAAGATATAAATGCAATGATTAAGACCTGAAAAGCTAGAAAAATCTCTTTTTAAAGATTATGTTTACCATAGACAAACTTTACAAGATTTAGCTACTAAATACAATAAATTTATCCAATGGGTCCATTATAAAATTAAAGAATTTGAACCACAAATAAAAATTCATAATCCAAGACCAGTAAACTTAATTTGTGATGCAACCTTCTATGGTAAAAGAAAAGATAAACTTGGTACTTTATTTTTTGGATAGCCTTACACATGAAATATTAATTTGGAAACATATACAAATAGAAAGAGTTGATGATTATAAATACTTACTTGTTGAATTATTGAATCTAGGATATACAATTCTATATGTAACAATAGATGTTAAGAGAGGCGTTAACAGTTATCCTTTACAAATGTGCCATTTCCACCAGAAACGTATTATTCAAAGATATATAACACTAAATCCTAAACTAGAAGCTAGCCAAGAGTTAAAAAAAATTATGACTAAATTGAAATATAGTGATGAGAGTAGATTTTCAAAAGCATTAGATATTTGGTATATAAAGTACAAAGATTTTCTTAATGAGATTACCCTTCCTCCTTATAATAGAAAATATTCTTTTACTTATAAAAATCATAATAAGTTAAATCTTTCAAATACAACAAATTTAATTGAAGGTGGAGCATTTTCTCCATTGAAAATATTAAGCAAAATACATAGAGCTTTATCTAAAAGTTTGAAGTTAAAGATTGTTGATGTATTACTTAGTTATAAGAAAAAAGAATAATTTAGGAGCCGTTTTTTTATTTACACCATTTCGTCTATTTTTATTACCATTTAAAACATTATTAGCAATATGTAATTCAACCTCTGCTTCTAAAGTAGCCTCTGTTAGTTGTTTAATGAGTGGAGCTAAAAGTCCATCTTTACCTGTAAGATTTTTGCCATTTCTAAATTGTTCTTTTGAGAAAACTTCATTGTCAAAGTTTATTCTTTCTTCTATTGTCAATCCTTGATATTATTTTATCAGATTGACACAGAATCTTGAACACACCATAAATAGATATTTATTAGTATCTTATTCGTAAGATACTAATTCTCTTTTGATTTTTTCTTGATTTAATTTTTTACAAGCAACTTTGAAGTGTTCTTGTACTTTTTGATCATCTTCTTTTACAATTGCTTTAATCTCTTCAATAGATTTCCCATCTTCAAAAGCTACAAAAACTTTATACTCTTTTTTTGTAAATTTTCTTTTTAATATCTCTTGAATTTGCTCATCTGATCTTAAAGTTCCAACAAGTTTATCAATATGTTTTAATAGTGATTTTGTAAAATTCATCTGTTTCCTTTTATTTTGTTAACCAATTTTCCATTGATTCTATATCATTGTAAGAAGTCATATCAAGCATTATAGGTGTAACTGATACATAATTTGCTTTTATTGCTTCAAAGTCGCAATCTTTATTTGAAGATGGTTTCCAAATCAATGGATGTAATCCAATCCAATAATACTCTTCACCTCTTGGATTTAGATGTCTGTGAGTATCGTTCCCATACTCTCTATATCCAGCTTTTGTAATTTTAATACCATTACACTCTTGCGGTTTTATAGCTGGAATATTAACATTTAAAAACTTTCTTTCATCTAATGGGAAGTTATTAGTTAATATTTTTGTCACAAGTTCTATTATTACCTTTTTTGCAAGGGCAAAATCCCAATCACTTTTTATATCTTGACACATATCTTTACATACTTGAGATATGGCAATTGCAGGAATTCCATGAATTACAGCTTCCATTGCACCTGCTGCTGTTCCACTATATGTAATATCTTCTCCCATATTTGAGCCAATATTTATTCCACTAATTACTAAATCGGGTTTAAATCCATCTTTAAATAAATTACTTATTGAAATAAAAATACAGTCAGTTGGACTTCCATCATCAATTTTATAAAAATCATCTTCTACGCAAACCATTCTTAATGGTCTTTCTAAAGTTAAAGAGTGACCACAAGCTGATTTATTACGTGCTGGTGCAACGACAGTTATTTTTGCTATTGGTTTTAAGGCTTCGATTAAAGCTCTTAACCCAATCGCATCAAAGCCATCATCATTTGTTAGTAAGATATGTTTCATGCTACTATATAAACTCCTTCTAATTGTTGAATTAAATTTTCTACTTGTGAAGTTACTTTAATTCCAGTTTCAAGTTCCAAATCTGCTAATTTTGATTTGATTAGAAGTTTTAGTTCTCTTTTACCTTGATTATTTATTACAATATCAAAAAGTTTGTACATTAAATTTTCATCATTTGAAAAAGGAATTG
>JAGNSM010000243.1 GCA_017988045.1 Fusobacteriaceae bacterium | reverse complement strand
TAAAAAAATAACTGCTGTAATAACAGCAGTTATTTAAAGAAAACATTATTATGCGTTAATGCAACTAACTGGACATGTAGACTCACAAGCTCCACAATCAATACAAGCATCTGTTATTTCATATTTTCCAGCTGCTTCTACTATTGCTGATACTGGACATGTTCCTGCACAAGCTCCACATGCGATACATTCTTCTTTATTAATTACGTACATTATAATACCTCCTGATATTTTTAATTGCTTAAAATTAATATACTCCAGTTTTTTTTAAAAGTCAACGGAATTTTTGTGAATTATATATCATTTGATTCGTATAAACTTTGACTATCCAAATATTGTTTGGAATTTTAATTATTTTTTTCACATAAAGACATGCAAGTCTTCTTTTTTCTTAAACACATTGCTTTCTTTTATAAAAAATATCACAAAGTATTTTGATTTTAAAAATTTAATTTTTTGTTATTAATTCTTCTTCTTAAAAAAATTTTTCCTTGAAAAAACTACACAAACAAGGTATACTTAATGAAATAAATTTTGGAGGTTTATTATGGAAGATAAAGTTTTAGAAATTTTGAAACAAAACGAAGCATTAAGACCTGGACAAATAGCGGAAATACTTGGTGCAGATAAAAAAGAAATTGATAAAGCGATTAAAAAACTAAAAGATGAAGATAAAATCTTCTCACCTAAAAGATGTTTTTACGCTGCAAAATAGAAAATGAGGTGAACAGTTAGAGTTCGCCTCATTTTTTTATACTTCTACTCTTCTATTTCACCTATAGTTGCTACCATTACAGCTTTTATAGTATGTAATCTATTCTCAGCTTGATCAAAAACTACTGATTGTTTACTTTGGAATACGCTATCTGCTACTTCCATTTCATCTACTCCAAATTCATCATAAATCTCTTGTCCTACTTGAGTTTCAAGGTCATGAAATGCAGGTAAACAATGCATAAATATTGCATTTTTCTTTCCTAAAGCCATTAGTTCATCTGTGATTCTATATTCCTCAAGTAACGCGATTCTTTCTTTCCACACATCTTTTGGCTCTCCCATAGATACCCAAACGTCTGTATAAAAAATATCTGCATCTGTACTAGCTAATTCTGTATCACTTTCAAATATTACTCTTCCACCAGTTTCTTTGGCAATTTCAAGAGCTTTTTTATAGAGAGCTTGATTTGGGAATAGTTTTTGTGGTCCACATGCTACAAAATGCATCCCCATTTTTACTGCACCAATCATAAGAGCAATAGAAACATTATTTCTGCAGTCTCCAAAGAAAACTATTTTTTTCCCTTTTAGAGAACCTAGGTGTTCTTCAATAGTCAAAAAATCTGCTAAAACTTGAGTTGGATGTGTTTCATCTGTAAGACCATTCCAAACAGGAACTCCTGCATTATCTGCAAGTCCTTCTACCACTTTTTGTCCAAATCCTCTATATTGAATCCCATCATACATTCTTCCAAGTACTTTTGCCGTATCTGCTATCGATTCTTTTTTACCAAATTGTGAACCTATTGAACCTATATAAGTTGTGAACGCTCCTTGATCTGCTGCTGCTACTTCAAAGGCACATCTAGTTCTTGTTGAATCTTTTTCAAAAATAAGAGCTATATTTTTCTTTTTCAAATACTCTATTTCTGAGCCTTCTTTTTTCATTTTCTTTAACTTTTTAGAAAGTTCCAAAAGATAAGTTATCTCTTCTGGAGTATAATCAATTAAATCAAGTAAGTGTCTTCCTTTTAACATTAGTTTTCACTTCCTTTCTTTAATCTTTCCTCTTTAGTTTTACTAACTATCATAGTTCCTATTCCTTCGTCAGTAAATATTTCTAAAAGTAAAGAATGTTTAATTCTTCCATCAAGTATGTGAGATCTTGATACTCCTGCATTTATTGCAACCATACAAGCTTCTACCTTAGGAAGCATTCCTCCAACTATAATTCCACCATTCATAAGTTTGTGAACTTCATTATAGTAAAGTTTTGAATATAATGAACTAGGGTCATTAATATCTCTCATAACTCCTCTTACATTGGTAAGAAGAATAAACTTGTCTGCATTAAGAGCCCCTGCAAGCTCTCCTGCTGCATAATCAGCATTTATATTATAACTATTTCCATCTTCATCAACAGCTACTGGAGAAACTACAGGAATATATCCTGCTTTTGATAAAGTTTCAAGAATTTCAGTATTAATTTTCTTAACTTTCCCTACTCTTCCAAGGTCAACTTCTTCTCCATCAACCATCATTAATTTTTTCTCAGCAACAAGAAGATTTCCATCTTTTCCACTGATTCCAGCTGCTTTTCCTCCAAGTTTATTAATAGTTCCCACTAGTTCTTTATTAATTTTCCCTGTGAGAACCATTTCAACAACTTCCATAGTTTTATCATCTGTAACTCTATTTCCATTGATAAATTCCGATTTTATCTCTAATTTATCAAGCATTTCATTTATTGCTGGTCCGCCCCCATGAACAAGTACAATGTTAATTCCGATTTGTTTTAAAAACATTATATCGTTTATTATACTCAAATTCATTTTAGGGTCATCCATAACATTCCCACCAAATTTGATTACTACTGTTTTTCC
>JAGNSM010000022.1 GCA_017988045.1 Fusobacteriaceae bacterium | reverse complement strand
AGCAACTAAATATTTAAATCATTATTTATGGTGGAAACATATTCTGGAAGATAAAGCTATAAAAGACTCTACAACCTTATTTCAAATGATGATTATGTAATCCCACAGCTAACTGGAACATAGCCAAGTTTTAATATGGTTTCTTATAATAGGAATTTCTTATTTAAAACTGAAAAAAATTATTTCTACTACTTATTTATAGGCTATACTTATTTTATTACGCTCTATGGTACTTATTCATTTTATGGTGTTTGGCGTAGAAACTCTGGAGAACTTAAACTTCAGTCAAAATTAATGTTAATTGGTACTATTTGGGCTCCTTCTACTAATATAGTTTATTTATTCAAACTTACGCCTTCAAATTTTGATCCAACTAGTTTAGGATTTTTATTAATGACTTATTTTTTTTATAAAGCAATCTTTGAATATGATTATTTAGACCTTCAAGAAATAGTGAGATATTCTGTATTTGATAGAATTAATGAAGGGATTATTGTAATAGATAAAAATATGAAGATAATAGATATAAATACAACTACTTCTATAATATTTCCATATCTAAATAGTAACTCAATAGGAAATTATATAACGAACTATGAAATTGGAAAAAATATCTTGAATAATAAAAATGAAGATAGTTTTGACATTGCAGTTAAAACTGATGATATTGAAAAGTTCTTTGTATTTAGAAAAAATAGAATAGTTTTTAATAAAAAATATTTAGGGTGTATATATATATTTCAAGATAGTACCCATCAGCATGAGCTTATAAATAATCTTTCCTATATGGCCACTCACGATTATCTTACTGGGATATATAATCGTATGAATTTCCTTGAAATTGCACAACTAGAAATGAATAAGTTAGAAAGATATGGTGGAACTATGTCACTTTTCATGATAGACATAGATTTTTTTAAAAAAGTAAATGATACTTATGGTCACACTGCTGGAGATGAAGTTTTAAAAGTTTTAACTAATTCTATAAAAAAAAGATTAAGAAATTCTGATATATTTGCAAGATATGGTGGGGAAGAATTTGTAATACTTCTTTTCAATACTTCCTATAAAGATACATTGAGTATCTCAGAACAACTAAGATATCTTGTGGAGAATTTAGAAATTATTATTGATGAAAAGATAATTAAAATTACTATAAGCATTGGATTAGTCTATTATGATAATTTGAATGTGCATCTTAATCTTACTCAACTAATAAACCTTTCTGATACTGCACTCTATGAAGCAAAAAGTCATGGAAGAAATAAAGTTTTTGTAAGTAATTATAATTCTAAAAATCAAAAATTAAATTTGGATACCAAATAAAGAAATTATGGAATCTTAAATTGAAAAGAGTAATTTTTTTAATTTAGGTATACCAATTTATAAGAAATAAAGGGGTTTTAAAGGAGAATAGGGGACAATAAATTGTCCCCTATTCTCTGTGCCCAAGCTTTACAAACTTTTTAATATATCTTCAAATTTAGTTAAAAATTCATCAAGTTCCACTTTAGGAATATTAATTCTTGGAATTAATCTCAAAACGCTTCCAGATGTTACATTTAAAAGCATTCCTTGTGCAAAAGCTCTCTCTTTAGAAAGTTCTGCATAAATCCCCATTTCAAGCCCTAACATATATCCTCTACCTCTAATATCACTAATAAATTCAGGATATTTTACTTTAAGTGCCTCTAATGAATCTCTCAAATATTTAGCATTTTCTTTTACTTCATTCATAAAATCTTTATCTATAATTTTTGATAAAATATAGTTTCCTGCAGCACATGCAACTGGATTTCCACCGAAAGTTGTTCCATGGTCTCCTGGTTTGAATACATTTTCTAATTTTTCAGAAATAAGTATAGCTCCAAGTGGCAAACCTCCACCAATTCCTTTTGCAAGAGTTACTAAATCAGGGTTAACTCCATAAGCTTCATAGGCAAATAGTTCATTCGCTGTTCTTCCTAATCCTGCTTGAATTTCATCCATGATTATTAAAAAATTATATTTATCTCTTAAAGCATGTAATTCTTTAACAAATTCTATATCTAACTCAATAATTCCGCCCTCTCCTTGAATAGCTTCAAGAAATATAGCGCAAGTATTTTCATTAACTGCTGCTTTCAAATTCTCAATTGAATTATAATTAATATATTTTACCGCTGGTAAAATAGTTGAAAATGGTTCTTGTTTTCCCGGTTGACCTGTAAGAGCTAAAGCTCCTGTAGTTCTTCCATGAAATCCATTTAATGTAGAAATAATTTCTGTTTTATTAATATTTATTTCTTTTCCCCATTTTACTGCAAGTTTTAATGCTCCTTCATTTGCCTCTGTTCCTGAATTTGCAAAAAATACTTTTTTAGCAAAAGAATTTTCTACTAATTTTTTTGCTAATTCTACAACAGGTTCACTAGCAAAATAGTTAGATAAATGTGCGTATTTATTAATTTGATTAATCATAGCATCTTTTAACCCTTGGTCATTATGCCCAAGATGTAGTACAGCAATACCACTAAACATATCTAAATATTTATTACCTTCAGTATCAAACAGATACCCTCCATCACCCTTTGCAACATCTAAAGGGATTCTTTTATATGTGTTCAAAACATATTCCTTATCTAATTCATAATAGCTCATTTCTACCTCCCAAAATTTGATTTATAATCCCACAATAATAGAATAAAAGTTAGTTGAAATTATCAACTAACTTTTGATGAAAACATTATTTTCTTAATTCTTCCATTATTTGTGTTTTTCCTTCAGTTTTAGCGTCTTTTTGTTTGATAATTCTAGCTGGTGCTCCTGCAACAACAACTCCTGGTGGTACATCTTCTGTAACTATTGCCCCAGCAGCTACTACTGAACCTTTTCCAACTCTTACACCTTCAAGAACAACTGCGTTAGCTCCTATTAATACATCATCTTCAAGAACAGTAGGGTTTGCTGAAGGTGGTTCTATAACACCAGCAATAACTGCACCTGCACCTACATGACAATTTTTACCAGTAGTAGCTCTTCCACCAAGTACAGCATTCATATCTATCATTGTTCCTTCTCCGATAATAGCACCTATATTAATAGACGCTCCCATCATAATAACAGCTCTATCTCCAATAGTAACCATATCTCTTATAGTTGCTCCCGGTTCAATTCTTGCATTAATTCCTTTAAGGTCTAATGTAGGAATTGCTGAATTTCTTCTATCGTTTTCGATATAAGAATCTGTAATTACAGCCTTATTTTCTTCCAATACTTTTTCTACAGTTTCCCATTCTCCAATAAGAACTTTCGATGTTTTTTCTCCAAAAACTCTTAAATCGTAAAAGTTTACTCCTTCAAAGTTTCCATTTACATAAGCTTTTACTGGAGTTTTTTTCTTTGAATCTCCAATGTATTTAATGATTGCATAAGCATCATTTAAGTTTAATGACATTTTAGTACCTCCAAAATAAATTAGTTAGTAATTAGTAGTTAGCAATTAGTAATTAAAAAACTTTGATTACTCACAACTAATTATCTAGCTTGAAATTGTTCGGTGAAGCGTAAGGCTTCCGCCATGCAACAGCGTATATTGCAGTCTTATAATCCCAAGACTTCTTTCATTTCATAATATCCAGCTGGTTTTCCAACAAGCCATGCGGCTCCTTTACAAGCACCATTTGAAAATATTTTTTTTGAAATAGCTTCATGCTTAATTTCTATTATTTCATCTTCACCAGCAAATATAACTGAATGTTCTCCAACAATAGAACCACCTCTAACTGCGTGAACTCCTATTTCTTGTTTCTCTCTTTTTGCCATTCCATCTCTTCCATGAACAAGAGTTCTTGGTTCAGGTAAAGAATTTTGAATTTTTTCAATTAAAGTTTTTGCTGTTCCACTAGGTGAATCCAATTTCTTATTATGATGTTTTTCTATAACTTCAATATCATAAGTATCAGCTAATACTGGAACGATATATTTCATAAGTTCATTTAGAAGATTTACTCCTAAAGAAGTATTTGTAGGTGTAAGTACAGCGATTTCTTTTGAAGCATTATCTATTTTTTTATAATCGTCTTCTGTTAAACCTGTAGTAGCTATTAAAACAGGAGTTTTTGTTTTTATTGCGTAAGTTAATACTTTATCTAGATTTGATGGATGTGAAAAATCAATAATTACATCAATTTTATTTGGAACATCTTCAAAAGTTTTATAAACAAACTCTTCATCAAAGTCTTTGAAATCATCAACTACACCTGCTAAAGTCATTCCTTCGTATTTATTAACAGATTCTACTAGAAATTTCCCCATAGTTCCATAACCGTAAATTGCTGTATTCATAATTATACCTCTAATCCGATTTTTCTCATTTCTCTTACTAATATTTCTGTAGCACATTCAGACAATTCATCTAAAGGCATTCTTAAAGGTCCTACATTATATCCTAAAAGATTCATCGCTTTTTTTACTGGAATTGGATTCGTTTCAGTAAATAAACTGTGTACAAAACCATTTAATTTAAGTTGTAAATCTCTTGCAGCTTTTACATCTCCATCAAGATATAATCTACACATATCATGAGTTTCTTTTGGTAAAACATTAGCAAGAACAGAAATTACTCCTACTCCACCTACAGATAGTGTAGGAACTATAATATCGTCATTTCCTGAATATATTAAGAAATCTGGTCCACATATTCTGGCAATTTCAGAAAGATAAGTCATATCTCCACTTGCTTCTTTAATACCAACTATATTTTTATGTTCACTTAATTTTTTAATTACTTCGATTGGTAATTTTACACCTGTTCTTCCTGGAACATTATATAAAATAACTGGAATATTTACAGCATTTGCTATAGCTTCATAATGTTTAATATATCCAGAATTATTACTTCTATTGTAGTATGGAGTTACTATTAATAGTCCATCTACTCCAACAGCTTCTAACTCTTTAGAAAGTCTAACACCATGAGATGTATCATTGCTTCCGCTTCCTCCAATTACAGGGATTCTTTTTGCTGTATATTCTACAGTTTTTCTAACAAGTTCAATATGCTCGCTATCAGGTAAAGTAGAAGCCTCTCCAGTAGTTCCTGCTACGATAATAGCGTCCGTTCCATTTGCTACATGAAATTCTACAAGTTCTTTTACTTTATCGTAATTGATACTTCCATCCTCATGAAATGGAGTAATTAGAGCTACTCCTGATCCTTCAAAAATTGCCATTGTGTGTCCTCCTTATTTTCTTCCTATTAATAATTCAGCTATTTGCACAGCATTTGTAGCTGCACCTTTTCTTATGTTATCTGCAACTATCCATAGGTTTAATCCATTTTCTATACTTTCGTCTCTTCTTATTCTACCAACATATACCTCATCATGTCCAGCAGCATTTATCGCCATAGGATAGATATTATTTGCTACATCATCTTGTAAAACGATTCCTTTAGTTTTTTTATAAACTTCTCTTATTTCGTTTAAGTCAATTGCTTTTTCAAACTCTAAGTTACAAGAAACTGAATGTCCGTGTCTTACTGGAACTCTTACGCAAGTTGCTGTTACTCTTAATTCAGGTTTTTCTAAGATTTTTCTAGTTTCTTTAACCATTTTTTCCTCTTCTTTAGTATATCCGTCTTCTAAAAATACATCTATATGAGGTAAGCAGTTAAATGCTATTTGGTAAGGGTAATTTGTAGGAGCTTCTCCTCTTAATCCTTTATCAAGGTCTTCTATTCCTTTAATTCCACTTCCAGATACTGCTTGGTAAGTAGAGTAAACTACTCTTTTAATTCCATACATTTCATCAAGTACTTTTAAAGGCACTACTGATTGAATTGTTGAACAGTTTGGATTTGCGATAATTCCATTATGTTTAAAAGCAGCTTCTGGATTAACTTCAGGTACTACTAATGGTACAGTTGGATCCATTCTCCATGCTGAAGAGTTATCAATAACTACACATCCTTTTGATGCTGCTATTGGTGCAAATTTAAGAGAAGTGCTTCCTCCTGCTGAAAATAAAGCGAAATCAATTGGTTTATCAAAAGAGTTTTCTGTAAGCTCTTCAACAATTACTTTTTCCCCTCTGTACTCCACTTCTTTTCCTGCTGATCTAGCTGATGCCATTAAATATAAGTTTTCAATAGGAAAATCTCTCTCTGCTAAAACTTGTAAAAATGTACTTCCAACTAACCCAGTTGCTCCCACTATTGCTACATTGTACTTCTTCATTTTAAACCCCCTATATATTTTAATTTTTTGTATATTTTTTAAAGCTTGCTCTACAAACTGCTACAATACTACATAAACTATAAGTAAATACTCAATTAATAAAAATATTGTGATATTTATTCAACTATATACATTTTGATTGAGAGGGAAGGGAATTTGTGGGGCGTAGCCCACACCCACAGCAAGGATTACTCCTCGCTACTCCTCTAGAACCTTCAAGAATTAATATTCACCAAAACATATTTTTTCTGAAGGACCTATCATATAAACTGAATCTCCTTCAAGCTCAATATACATATGTCCACCAGGTACATTTACCTTAACTTTGTTATCTACATACCCAAATCTTTTAGCCATTACTACAGATGCGCAACACCCAGTTCCACAAGCATATGTAAATCCTGCTCCTCTTTCCCAAGTATTAACATCTACCTCAGCTCTAGTTTTTATTTCCACAAAATTAACATTCGTTTTTACAGGAAAAATAGGATTATTTTCTATTTCCTTTCCTACACCCTCGATATTTTCTTTAATTAAATTATCGCTAAAAGTTACTGTGTGAGTTGTTCCCATAAATAAACTTGATATTTCATAAGTCCCAAAAGATGTTTCTATTTTTTCTGATACAAACTCTTTTTTATCAGATACTACAGGAACTGATTTTGGTTGAAAATTTGGTTCTCCCATATAAACTCTTACCATAAATTGCTCATTATTATCCCAAGTTACTTCCAAAACTCCCGCAAGAGTATCTACCTTAAAAGTTTTATCTGTAACTAATTGGTTGTTAACAATATAATGTGTAAAACATCGGATTCCGTTCCCACACATGGGAGCGATAGACCCATCTGCATTATAAAATTTCATAAATACAGGTGCTTTATCACTTTTAGCTACTACTATCATTCCGTCGGCACCTATGCCAAATTTTCTATGACATACTTTTTTTGCCAGTTCTTGATAATCAGTAATATCTATCAAATCTTTTTCTTGGAATATAATAAAATCATTTCCAAGACCATGATATTTTTCAAATTTCATAATTAACCGCCTTTCAAAATTATAGGCTATCTATAAATTAAATTCTTTTCCCAAAGCATTTACTGCTTTTTCTTTGTTAGATTTATCAATAGTATAAGAGATTGATATTTCAGAAGTTGTAACTTGGTAGAACTTAATATCTTCTTTTGCAAATATTTGGAATACTGTTGCTGCAACACCTGAATGACTCATCATTCCTATTCCAACTAAAGATATTTTTATAAGGTCTACTTTTTTACTTACTTCTATATTAGTCAAAGTTTCTTTAATAACTTTGATAGCATTATCAAATAAATCTTCCTCTGTTATTGGACAAGTAAAAGATAAATCTAAAACTTCTTTATCCAGTAATGACTGGCTAATCATATCAACATTAACATGCGCCTTTCCTAACTCATCAAATATTAAAGCTATATCTTTAGGATTATTAGGAATATTTCTAATTGCCACCATCAAAGTATTATCATTTATGCTAAGTCCTGTTATTACTTTTGCTTCCATGTTTTCGTCTCTCTCCTTTATATATGTTCCCGGAACATCTCCAAGACTTCTTGCTACATATATTTCTACACCATATTTCTTTCCTAGCTCAACTGCTCTAACTTCCATTACTCCAGCTCCAAGATTTGACATCTCCATCATCTCTTCGTAGGAAATAACATCTAGTTTTTTTGCAGGAGCATAGGCTCTTGGATCAACTGTATATATTCCATCAACGTCTGTATAAATCTCACATCTACATTTTAATGCTGCTGCAAGTGCCACTGCTGAAGTATCACTACCACCTCTACCTAGTGTAGTTACATCTCCTTCTGCATTATATCCTTGAAATCCAGCTACTATTACAACTTTTCCTTCATCCAAGTGTGATTCAATTCTACTTGCATCAATATCTTTAATCTTAGCTTTTGTATGTAAACCTGTAGTTACTATTCCAGCTTGTAATCCAGTTAATGATATAGCGTCTACCCCTTCTGCATGAAGTGCGATAGAAAGTAGGGCAATACTTTGTTGTTCTCCTGTAGACATTAATCTGTCTAGCTCTCTTCTGCTAGGGTTTGGATTAAGTGCTTTTGCTTTTGCAATAAGTTCATCCGTCATTTTCCCCATTGCAGATACAACTACAACTATATCGTTACCTTCTTTTTTCAATTTTGTTAAATGTCTCGCTATATTTTGAATTTTTTCAATTGTTCCTACAGAAGTTCCACCATATTTTTGAACTATTCTCATATCCCACCTCAAATTATATATATTTTATATGTATTTCACAAGTTTTTTTCTATAATTTTGCCATATTTATTAAGATTTTTCTATATTTTTATACTAATTCCAAATCATTTCTTACTAAATCTTCATATGTTTCTCTTTTAACAACTAATTGAGCTTTCCCATCCTTAACAAATACAACGGCTGGTTTAATTATTCTATTATAATTAGAGCTCATAGAGTAATTATATGCTCCAGTAGAAGCTATAGCCAAAATATCTCCGTCTACTGCTTCAGCAAAATAACTATCATGGATAAGAACGTCTCCAGATTCACAACATTTTCCTGCAACTGTTGCACAAAGAGTTGGTGTTTCAAGCATTTTATTAGCAATTACTCCTTCATATTTTGCTTGATATAGAGCAGGTCTTATATTATCTGTCATCCCACCATCTACGAAAATGTATTTTTTACCGCTAAATGTATCTTTTACTCCACCTACAGTATATATTGTTGTTCCACTATTGGCAACAATACTTCTACCTGGTTCTATATTTACTTGCTCTACACTTAGTCCATATTCTTCTTTTTTAATTTCCAAATCGCTAATCATTCTAGTTACAAAATCTTGAAGTGCTATTGGATTATCCTCTTCCGAATAATATATCCCAAATCCTCCACCAAGATTAATTACTTTTGAAGCAAAACCAGTTTTTTCTTCTACCTCTTTTGCAAATTTGAACATTACGTCAATTGCTCCAAAGAAAGGTTTTTCGTCAAATATTTGAGAACCTACATGACAATGAAATCCTTCTAAAATAACATTTTCTGAATTTAAGAACTCTTTGATTATATTAAATATCTCTTCATCAAATATTGATTCTCCAAATTTAGATGAAAATTTAGATGTCTGAATATATTCGTGAGTATGCGCATCTATTCCGGGGTTTACTCTAAGAAGCACTTTAGCTTTTTTATTTTTATCTGCACAAATTTTATTTAATCTGTGTAATTCTAATGGATTGTCTACAATAATAGTTCCTAAGTTATTATCTATTGCAAGTTCCAATTCGTCGTAAGTTTTGTTATTCCCGTGAAAATAAAGTTTTTCCATTGGAAATCCTGCTTTTATGGCAGTAAATAACTCTCCTCCAGACACAACGTCCATTGACAGTCCATTTCTATTAACTAACTGAGCCATTGCCACAGCCAAAAATGCTTTTGAAGCATAAATTACTTCTGTTTTAAATTTATCTGATTTAAAATTATCTCTAAATATTGCCATATTTTCTTCCAACAAAGTTTGATCCATAACGTATAAAGGAGTCGAAAACTTTTCTCTTAACTCTTGTACTCCAACACCGCCTATATTCAACTCGTTATTAACTACTTTACTTGTTCCAAAAAGTTTCATAATTATTCCTCCTATATCATTAAAAAATCTTTATATATAAAAAAAGTTGATAAGGGCTTACACTTATCAACTTAAAAATCAATACAAAAAAATCAGTATATGAAATCCAAATATGATAAGATAGCACTCCATTAGTTTTCTAATGACAGTTTGCAACATTTTCTATTGCAACCCAACTAAAATTATACCACTATTTTAGTTTCGGCAAAACTACCTTTTAATATATTTCACAGTTTTTGGTAAACTCCATATACTTACTTTTTAGTTTTGCAACCTCTATCGAATCAACTATTTAATTTTACTTAGTATAATACGATTTAACTATTTATACAAATATATAGTTTATATTCCATGTATACTTTTTATATATTTCAAATATAATATTCATAGTGGTATAATTAAATATTAAAAATGACAATTTTTGTTGTCTTAGTAATCAATGGAGGGCATTATGGCTTGGAATAAAATTAGTGAAAGTATTAAAAGACATAGAAGGTATTTACACACTATACCAGAACTTGGTTTTGAAGAATTCAAAACTTCTAAATATATTAGAGAACAATTAGAATTATTGGGATATAATCCTATCACTGTTTTAAACACAGGGTTATTGGTTTTTATTGAAGGAACTGAACCTGAAACTTACGCATTTAGAGCTGATATTGACGCTCTTCCTATCCAAGAAGAAACAGGTGTTGAGTTCGCTTCTACCCATGATGGTTGTATGCACGCTTGCGGACATGATGGTCATACATCTATTTTACTTGGATTTGCAGAATACTTAAAGGATTTCAAACCTAAAAAAAATATTCTTTTAATTTTCCAACCTGCTGAAGAAGGTCCAGGAGGAGCTAAATTCATTGTAGATGAAGGATACCTTTCTAAATATAATGTAAAAGCGGTATTTGGATTACACCTTTTCCCAAGTTTAGCTGAAGGAGTTATTGGAACTAGACCCGGTCCATTTATGGCTCAAACTGGTGAAATTGATATAATTATTCGTGGAAAAAGCGGTCATGGAGCTATGCCACACACAACTATAGATACTGTTTTAATTACTGCAAAACTTATTGAAGCTTATCAATCAATAGTAAGCAGAAATGTTTCACCTCTTGATAGTGCTGTTCTTACCTTTGGTAAAATCGAAGGTGGAGGAGCTAGAAATATTATAGCTGAAACTGTTAAAATTGAAGGGACTTGCAGAACTTTTAGTAAGGAACTTTTTGAAAAAATAGTAAAAAGAATGGAAGATATTCATAGAGGATTTGAACTAGCTTATGGAGTAGAAATTACTTCTGACATTAGACCTATGTATCCACCAGTTGTAAACACTCCTTATCTGTATGAAAAATTTAGAAATGCAACGCAAGATTTTGAATATGTGGAATTAGAACCTGTAATGCTTGCAGAAGATTTCGCATACTATCAAGAAGCTGTTAGCGGATTATTCTTTTTCTTAGGAGTAAAAAACGAAGAACTTGGATATGTAAATCCACTTCACAACTGCGGATTTAACTTTGTAGAAGAGGTTTTGGTAGAAGGTGTTAAAGTTTATTCTAAACTTTTAGAAGAATTTGAAATTATATAAGTTAAAGGAGCTTGTTTTGAAAACAAGCTCCTTTTTAATTACTATTTACCTTTTTTATTGTCTTTACCTTTTCCGTCTTTAGGAAAATTTTCTTTTTCCATTTCTTTTGCCCAAAGCCCTTTTTTGTTTTTCTTAGCTTTGTTTTGAGCTTCTTTAAATTTGGCATCTTTACCAATAAATCTAACATTTCCGCTATTTATCATTTTCATATTGATATTTTCTTTACCAGAATAGACTATTACAGACATTCCAGAATTACTTTGTGATTTTATTTCTAAAGAAACATTTTTATTTAAAAGTAACAAACTAAGGGATTCTTTAGATTTTGGCCCCCAAGATTCTTTTTGGTCTGGAGCAGTTATTCCATATAGTTTTACATTTTTCTTTTTATTTCCTATTAAAACTTGAAAACTATCTCCTCCGTATACTGCAATAACCTTAGCTTTTACAACTTCAGAAAAACTCAAAGTTGATAGCATTAAAAATAGAAAAAGTATTTTTTTCATTAATTTCTCCCTAACTTTCATTAATTATTTTGTAAATTTTAAATTTACATTTGTATAATTTTAGCAATTTTATGTGTCAATTATGTGACAAGTTTTATAATTGTGGGATTTGACATTATTTTCATTAATAAAAATACACAAATTTCATAAAAATATAAAAAAAGTATTTCAAACAATTTAACAACGAAAATTATGTGATAATTTTTTCTTATTTATAATAAAAACAGTACTTTTATAAGGTCATATAATAATCAACCACGAGCCACAAATAAAATCTTCTACTTTGACAGACAGAATATAAAGAGATAAACTAAGTTTACATAGATAAGGGTTTAAACTAACCCTATTTAAAATGGGAGGTCAGTGTATGAAGATTGGAATAGTTGGTTCTGGAATGATTGTAAAAGTCGCTTTAGATGCTCTAGAAAAATTAAAAGAAAATATAGAAAAAATAGCCATATGTGATAGGAAAGAAAGCCTCGAAATTATTAAGGATTTAGGAGTGAAATACAATATTTCTAAAATTTACACTGATTATGAAGAACTTTTAAAAGATGAAAATATTGATACTGTATATCTTGGAATAATAAACAGTATGCATTATGAATATTGTAAAAAAGCCCTTGAATCTGGGAAAAATGTTATCTGTGAAAAACCTTTTACTTCAAATATAAGAGAATTAAAAGAGTTAATTGATTTAGCAAAAAGTAAAAATCTTTTCCTATTTGAAGCGATAACTATGATTTATTCTCCAAATTTTAATTATTTAAAAAATAATTTGAATAATTTGGGAGATATAAAATTAGTGCACTGTAATTATTCTCAATATTCCAGTAGATATGATAAATATTTGGAAGGAACTGTCCTCCCTGCCTTTGATTGGTCAATGTCTGGTGGAAGTCTTTATGACATAAATATCTACAATATACATTTTGTTGTGGGATTATTTGGAAAGCCAAATGCAGTTAAATATCATGCAAATATTGGTTTTAATGGAATAGACACATCTGGAATATTAATTCTATCTTATGATAAATTTACTGCTGTTTGTATTGGTGCAAAAGATTCTACTAGTGTAAATCATGCAACTGTACAAGGAATAAAAGGATATTTGAAAGTTAACTCTTCTGTAAACATTTCAAAATCAATAGATTTTTATATAAATAACGAACTTACAACATTTAATGGGGAACTCAATGAAAATCATATGATAAATGAGTTTTCAGCTTTTAGCGAAATTATAGATAATAAAGATTTTGAAACTTGTTATAAAAATTTGAGACATTCTGAAATAGTTATGGAAATTTTATGCGATGCTAAAAAAGATGCAGGAATAATTTTTTCTGCAGACTAGAAATTAAGGAGGATTTTTATGAAGATATTAATAATTGGCGGAGATGGGAATATCGGTTATCCAATAAGTAAAAAATTACATGTTAATAATGAAATTACAATACTTTGTAAAGACAAGCCAAAATTTGATGATGGAATAAATTATATTATTGGAGATGGCTATAACAAGACTTTTTTGGAAGAAATACAAGAAAAAAATAATTTTGATATAGTAATAAATCTTATAATATTCACACCTGAACAAGCTGAAGTTAATGTAGAAGTTTTCAAAAATAAAATTAAACAATTTGTATTTATAAGTACAGCTACTATATTTAATCATGAAAAATCAGTTATAATTACTGAAGAGACTGAAAAAGGAAACATTCATAGCTGGTATGCACAGGCCAAATTGAAATGTGAAAATGTGTTTTTATCAGCTAAAGAAACAAGTAATTTTCCAATAACAATTGTAAGACCATCGCAAACATATAGTAAAGACAAAATTCCTTTAAGTGTGAAAGGGAAAAGTTGCTGGTCTGTAATAAGTAGAATTAAAAGAGATTTACCTGTTATTATTCATGGAGATGGAACCTCTGCTTGGGTTTCAACACATAGTGATGACTTTTCTACAGGCTTTGTTAAGCTAATCGGGAATGAAAAATGCTACGGAGAAGACTTTGATATTACAAGCGATGAAATCTATAACTGGAATATAATATATGAATTCTTAGGAGAAGCACTCAATAAAAAAGTAAAAACAATTCATATTCCAACAGATATTTTAACTTTATCTAAAAAATACGATTATAAAATGTCTATAGAGGGGGACAAACAATATTCAGTAATTTTTAATAATAAAAAGCTAAAAGAGGTAGCACCAGATTTTAAATGTAATATTTCTATAAAAGAAGGAATTTTAAAGTATCTTGATTATATGGAAAATAATCCGAATTTGCAAAAAGAAGAACCTGATTTTGACGAATGGTGTGAAAAAATTATAGAGAAATACAATGAGTTTAAAAATTCTATTGCAGAAATTATATAATATGAAAAGAGGTTTGAAATGAAATTTTATGTTATAGCTTATGGAAACCCCGAAGATAAAAGACAAGGTATCTTTAGCATCAATTTCGATGAAAAAACTAAAAATATAAAATTATTAAATTTTTATCCTACAGAAAACAAACCGGCTTCTCTTATTGTAAAAAATGAAAAAATAATAATGAGTAGCATAAATTTAGAAACTAAAAAAGGTTCTTTAAGTATTCTAGATGTAAAAGATGATAATAATTTGGTAGAAGAAGCAAATTATGAACAAGAGTATTTTTACTCACATTTAGATATATCAAAAGACGGAAAATATCTTTTGGGAGCAAGTTTTTATGAGGGTGTCGATGGGATTATCGACTTAGATAATTTAGAAAAATCAATTTCGACACATACTCACAACTTTAGGAAAAGAGCTGATAAACCTATACAACAAGCTTGTCATTCTCATTTTATAGGAATGACTCCTGACAGCAAATATGTTTATTCTGTAGATATAGGAACAGATGAAGTTTTGGTATATGATTTTAAAAATGGAATAATTACTTTGAACAAAGAAAAATCTTTAGACAGACCACTTGGAACAGGTCCTAGACTTATGCCTTTTGATAAAAATGGGAAATTTGCATATTTGATAAATGAATTAAGTAATGAAGTTAACATTTTTTCATATGAAGATGGTAATTTTACAGAAATTCAAACTATTTCTACTCTTGCAGAAAATTTTGAAAAAGAAAGTACCGCTGCAGGAATAAAAATATCAGAAAACAATAAATATCTAGCAATAACAAATCGTGGGGAAGACTCTGTTACAATTTATTCTATTAATAGTCAACTGGGAACTCTAAGTTTAAAAAACAGGGTTTTTACTGGCAAAAAACCAAGAGATATTCAATTTGTAGGAGATGATTACATCTTAGTTTGTGCTCAAGATGAGAATAAAATTCAAATTATAGAAATAACAGAAAAGTCCATTTTATTAGAAAACTCAATTGATATTCCAAGTCCTGATTTTATTGTATAAAAGCCTTAAGAAATCAATAGGATTATTATTAAAGAAGTTGACTTAACTCTTTATTTTAATATATGATTAATCAAAGAATTTTTTTATAAGGAGCTAATATGTATTATTTTTTTATGGATAGAAACTTTAATCTAGATAAATATGATTTTGATGTCAATTTTAGTCCTAGGTTAACAAAAGCTGAAAGAGATTTGTTAAATATTTTTTTAGATAATGTTGATAAAAAAAATGAATATACAGAATTAAATTATGATTTTAATCTATTTAAACTTTCATATTTTGAACTTATTGAAAATATTAAAAGTATTAAAAAAAAATCTTTAAGTATTGAAATGAGATTGGATGGTCAACTTTTCAGAATTTTATTTATTAATTTTTTTGATGTTATATTTTTTGAAGAAGAAAAAGTAATATATAAACTTGGTCATGAATTTTCTATTGCAGGTAACTCTGATAACTTTTTTAACAGGATAAACCTTTTGTCATTTTTAAAGTTTGAAAACACTCATTTCTATAGTTTTTTAAAAATAATCTTAAAAAACTATAAATTTACTAAAGACATTAATTTTGAATTAAGTCTTGAAGAATTAAAAAATCACTTATCCATTCCTATGGATAAGTATACTCGTTTTTATGATTTGGAAAATAAAATTCTAAAGCCTTTGTTATCTGATTTAAACAAAATAAATTTACCAGTATATGTTGAAAAAATTAAAAAAAAGAGTGGAAAAGGATCGAGAGTTATAGGAGTTAAATTGAAAATCATAAATCTTCTTTATGTTTCTATTGATAAAGATACAAATAAACTTTTAAGAGAATTTTCTGAGCATATAGAGGATTTTTCAACTGCCTATGATAATATATTTTTGATTAGAAAAACTCATACTATTGAAGAATGTAGAAAATATATTCAAGAAAACTTCGATATTTTATCAAATAAAATTTTTTTTTATAATTCAGGAAATAAGAATCCTTAAAATACAAATACTTATTCCGTACTTTCGAGACATGTGATGGAATTATGGGTAAGCAAATTAAGGAGTCTTATTTCTTATCTTATTTTTTGTCTTTTTTAATCTACTTTATAATTCATTTTTTAACTATTTTTTCTATTTCTTTTCAAAATTAATTAAGTAAAATACACCACATTAAATCAACTCCAAATTAGCTTGTTGGAAAAATCCAACGGCTTGTTTCTCAATGTAAATCTTTCAAAAAATATAAAAGGACATGTCCAAAACATATAGAAAGAATAGAGAGATTAAAAAATGTAACTATCACTTTTAAATAAAAAAATAATAAAAGTACTTGACTTGGAGTTCACTCTAGGTATTATACTTAACACATAGCTTACAAAATAAAAAAATTTAGGAGGAAATAATGTTTAATTTTGATTTTTATAACCCAACACATATTATATTCGGGAAAGATAGATTTGCAGATATAGATGGACACATTCCAAAAAATGCAAAAGTTCTAATCACTTATGGTGGTGGAAGTGCTAAAAAATTTGGGGTAATTGATAGAGTGTTAACAGCTCTTGAAGGTAGAGCAATATTTGAATTTGGTGGAATAGAGCCTAATCCACGTTATGAAACTCTTATGAAAGCGGTAGAAGTAGTAAGAGAGCAAAATATTGATTTTATTCTTGCAGTTGGAGGAGGTTCAGTTATTGACGGTTCTAAGTTTGTTGCTCTTGCAGCAGGTTATGAAGGAGATTGTACAGACTTATTAAAATGCGGGTTTGGATTTGTTCCAGTAACTAAAGCAGTACCTTTAGGAACAGTATTAACACTTCCTGCCACAGGTTCTGAAATGAACAACGGAGCAGTTATTAGTTATGAGCATGGAAAATATCCAGTAATGAGTCCTTTAGCTTATCCTAAATTCTCTTTACTTGACCCAACTCTTACTTATACTTTACCAAAAGTACAAGTAGCTAATGGAATTGTTGATGCCTTTGTACATACTGTTGAGCAGTATATTACTTTCCCAGTAGACGGAAGAGTGCAAGATAGAATGGCAGAAGGAATTTTACAAACTTTAATAGAAATAGCCCCTGCTTCACTAAATGAAACAGAAAACTATGATGCTAGAGCAAACCATGTATGGAGTGCAACTATGGCACTAAATGGAATCATTGCTGTAGGAGTCCCTCAAGACTGGGCAACTCATATGATAGGACATGAACTTACTGCAATGTTTGGAATAGACCATGGGCAAACTTTGGCTATCGTTTATCCTTCTTTATTAGAAGTTATGAAAGAGCAAAAAAGAACTAAACTTATTCAATATGCTGAGCGTGTATGGGAGATTAAAGATAAAACAGATGACGAGAAAATTGATTTGGCTATTAGTTTAACAAGAGCCTTCTTTGAAAAATTAGGAATAAAAACTCATTTATCAGAATATGGTGTTAAAAAAGAGCAAATTGCTGATGTTGTTGAACAATTAAAAGCCCATGGAATGACTGAACTTTCTGAAACTGGAAAAATCACTCCAGAAGTTGTTCAACAAATTTTAGAAAATGCATTTTAATAATTTAAAAGCTGTATATAGTAGTCATGAGACTACTATATACAGTTTAAAAGTCCAAATAGTATATAAATATAGCTCTAGCTTGGATTTTTGATAAAAATGCAATTCTAGTAATAGCTGCGACTAAAATCTCTCAAATTGAAGATGCCTAAATTCTGAAGATGTTATCATATTTGGAAAAAGCCTATATTCCATATAAAATTGTTGGGTTTCAATAGTAACTATATAAAGCTTTTGCTTATCTGTTATGCAAATTTTTTAATATGGGAATATTTGGGACTTGGTTAGCTATGTTTATTGATTGGATTGTAAAATCAGTTTTATTTGTTCATAGATATCTTAATGAAAAGTGGACAAGATTTAGAGCAATTGCTTAATATTTAAAAATTAAAATTTAATGTGAACAATAAAATAGGGCTAAAATTTAGCCCTATTTTAATTATCTTTCTTTAACAAAAAGTTTTCCTTATATCACAACTTCGCATATTCACTAGTCTGTCTGACTATAAAAAACAAGAAATTTAAATCTGAAGTTTGTTCAGCTAAGAATTCTTAAGTGATTATATTGGATAACTCCGTAATTCACGACTTTTGACAAAATGACTCTCAATAAACACATTAATTATTTACTTCAATTTTTCTTATAAGATTCAATATTCTCTTAAATCCTTCTTCCAAATTAGCCCTCGGACAAGCAATATTTATCCTTACATAATCTTTTCCACCGTTTCCATATACTCCACCATAACTTAATCTTAGTTTTTCCTCTTTTAATAGTCTTTTCCCAAATTCTTTAGCACTAATTTTTAAATTTTGGCAATCAATCCAAACTAGATAGGTTCCTTCTGGAATCATAACTTTTAACTCTGGAATATTTTCATTTACATAATCAACTAAATAATTTACATTTCCCTCTAAGTACTCTAGCATTTGATTTAGCCATTCTTCACCTTCACTGTAGGCAGCGATTAAGGCTTCTATTCCAAACACATTGGGTTCTATGACTTCATTTATATTAAGAGAACGATTAACTTTTTTCCTAAGTTCTTCATTCGCAATTATTATATTTGAAACTTTAAGACCTGCTATGTTAAAAGTTTTACTCGGTGCTGTACAAGTAATAGAATTCATTAATATTTCTTCGCTTATAGAAGCAATGGGAGTGTATATATAATTTTTATAAACTAAATCTCTGTGAATTTCATCTGAAAGAATTATTACTTTATGTTTCAAGCAAATTTCTCCAAGTTTAGTAAGCTCTTCTCTTGTCCAAACTCTTCCTCCCGGATTGTGAGGATTACAAAGTATAAATATTTTAACTTTTTCTTCCGAAGCCTTTTTCTCAAAATCTTCAAAATCTATTTCATATTTTCCTTCACTATAAATAAGATTATTTATAAGCACTTCACATTTATTATTAGTAATAGAAGTATTAAAATAATTATATACTGGAGACTGAATCAAGACTTTATCACCTTCATTTGAAAAAGCTTGAACAACAGCAGATAAAGAAGGAATAACACCTGTTGTAGGCTCTATCCAATCTTTTTTAATCTCAAAATTATGTCTTGTTTTCCACCAGTTAATTTCTGCTTCATAATACTGGTTGGGAACAGAAGCATATCCAAAAATTCCGTGTTCTACTCTTTTTTTTATAGCATTTATTATCGGTTGGGCTGTTTTAAAATCCATATCAGCAACCCACATTGGAAGAATATCTTCCTCTTTATCCAAATCCCATTTAATACTTCCAGTATTTTTTCTATCAATTATCTCATCAAAATTATATTTCATAAATTTTATTCCTTTCTATTAAGTTTATACTTCTTCACTAACTATTGTCACTTTTGAAAAATCTAAATCATTATCATCAAAAATTACCTCTCCAAAAGATTTTGCTTTGATTATTCCAGATATTGGATTTTTTATACTATCAACTGTTGTTGTTATGGATGCGTTAACTGTTGCATATTCAAAACATAAATCTGTATCAATCATTTCACAATTTTCTAAAGTTAAATTTTCGGCATAACATAAAGGTTGTGTTCCAATAATTTTACAATTAATCAATGTTAAATTTTTAGAATACCATCCAAGATATTCTCCATTAAGAACGGAATCATAAACAGTAATATTTTCGGTATTCCAAAAGGCATCTTTAGAATTAATTACAGAATTTCTTATAACCCCATTCACAACATGTTGGAAAGAATAATTTCCATCTAAAGTAAAGTTTGAAAGACTAATATCTGTGGCGTGTAAAAGCAAGTAATTTCCTTTAAACACTGAATTAACAATTTCTACATTTGAACAATCCCAAAGGGTTTCTTCTGTATCCATAATAGTATCTGTTATTTTTATATTTTTAGCATCTCTAAAAATTTTAGGAGCTTCTACCTTGCATTTATTCATTATTACATCATTTGTATACCAAATAGATGCACGTGCGTCTTCAGAAAAAAAGCTTTCTTGAATTTCAATCTCTTTATTATGCCAAAATGGGTATTTGCTATGAAAATTACAATTTTCAATTTTTATTTTTTTACTTTCTTTAATAGCTGATTCCCCTGCTAAAAATTCGCTGTTTTTTATCTCTACCTTTATTGATTTATATAGAGGACGTTCTCCTTCAAATATCATATTTTCTATTAATTCCATAATCTATACTCCTTTTATCTTTATTTATTACTATAGCACCTGTAGTCAACTACAAGTCAATAGTTATTTTATATTTTTAGAAAGTTTTTATAAAAATTTGTAGCTACTCAGCTATCTAAAAATCTTGTAATATTAAATTTTATACGCGCTTTTGGCGCGTGAGGAGAGGGGATTTGTAGGACGTAGCCCGTACCCATCGCAAGGATTACTCCTCGCATCTCCTCTAAATCGTTGATTTTATTATGTTTTATTATGCCTGAATAATTAGAAAAATTTAATAAAATAAGCTTGCCCTATAGTTAACTACAAGTAGTATAATTTAAATATAAATAAAGGAGATGATTTTATGACTATATCTGAAGTAGCTAAAAAATATGAGATGACTCCCGAAGGTCTTCGTTATTATGAAAGAATCGGACTACTTCCTCCAGTAAATCGTAATAAAAATGGATTAAGAGATTACACTGAAGAAGATTGTGGTTGGATAGAATTTATAAAATGTATGAGAGGAGCTGGACTTCCAATTGAAGTTCTTATTGAATATGTTCAACTTTTTAAAGATGAAAGTACCTTGGAAGCAAGAAGGGCAATTCTTGAGGAACAGTACGAAAAACTATTAACAAAAATAGCAGAAATGCAAACTGTAGCTAATAAATTAAAAGGAAAATTAAAGTATTATGATGATAAGATAGAAAATAGAGACAAAACTAATAAATGTAAAATGTAAATTCGAAATACATAATATTTTTGAAATGCTTAGACTTCAAGAGTTCTAAGCATTTCTATTTTATATTTTATTGTTTTTTATTAAACTGATTATTTAAAAAATCTATAGCCATTTCAAACCATTTTTTACACCTGTGATTTATATGTTCTTCTTTTCCTGCACTTGTTTCGTCACAAAGACTCAATCCATGAGGTCCATCCTCAAAAATATGTAATTCAAAAGGGATATCTTGTTCATACAAAGCTTTCCCAAACATTATTGAATTAATAGAATAAACCAAAGAATCATTTGCCGTATGCCATATAAATGTAGGTGGAGTATTTTGAGACACATGAAGGGCAGGACTTAAATCAATAAGCTCTTTTTCATTTGGATTTTCTTTGCCGAATATAGCTTTATTGGACATATCCCAAAATTCCTTCAAATCTTCTTTGGGATTTTTTTCAAACTCTTTTTTCATAAGAGTATAATCTGTAATGGGATAACTTAAAATAAGGACATTTGGTTTAAAATGTTCACTTGCTACATTTAATTTTTCGGAAATAAATTTTTCATGCCATTTTACTCCCATATTAGCTACTAAATTCCCTCCAGCAGAAAATCCACATAAAACTATTTTGTCTTCATCAATAAACCATTCTTCGGCATTATTTCTTATAATTCTTATTGCCATTGCTAAATCAAATAAAGGTTGTGGATATACACTTTTTTCATTAGGTTGTGGAAGATTTTTCAGGTCAGGACGTTCTTTATTGCCAAAATAAACATTGTATTTCAATACAAAAACTTGATAACCATAAGAAGCAAACTTTATTGCCACAGGTTCTGACTCTCTTTCTGCTGTCCTTAAATAACCGCCACCGGGACAGATTATTACTGCAGGTTTTTTCTTCTCTTCGTGAAACTCTTTTGTATCTAAAATATAGCATTTTAAAAATGCTTCGTTATCTGTATCTTCCCAAATTTTAATCTCTTTATAATTCATATTTTTGCTCCTTATATGCAAATAGAGAGGCTATCCCAAAAGGTAAAAATTTCATATTTGCCCTGTTATCATGGGAAGAACTTGATTCCATTGTCAACCAACTTAAGGCTTACTGAAAAAATATCTAAACCACGGACTACGTGTCCGTACCTCGCCAATCTAACGTTGGACGCTAATAAAATCATTAAAATCAAGTTATTTTTTTTTAAATCATGGTGCCTAGCAACCCTTGCTGGCTGGGTTTTTAGATTATCTTAGTTATGAAAGAACTTAGATGTATCTTATGCGAAATGCTAGTGTAGTGGGCAAGTAGCCCAGGGTTTAATTATTTAAATTTTCGGATTATGTGCCTACACCTTTAACTATTCCTATATTCTTTCAGACTCACATTATATGTTTTCTTAAATAGTTTGTAGAAATACGATATATTTTCATAACCAGCATTCTTTATTACCTCTGAAATAGGATAATCAGTATTTTTCAATAGTTTTTTTACCTTTTCCAGTCTTTTTTCAATTAATAATTCTCTAAAATTCTTCCCTGTAAATTCTTTTAATAGTTTACTTATTTTATAATTAGGCTGTTTCAGAATCATTGCTATTTCTTTTAAACTTGCTTCCTCATAGTTTTCATCTATATATTTTAGAACTTTAGAAACAATCT
>JAGNSM010000021.1 GCA_017988045.1 Fusobacteriaceae bacterium | reverse complement strand
TTCATCAATTTTCAATATTTCCAAACTACATTTTTTACAATAAAAAACTTTATCAGGATTTTTAGAAAAAACATCTATTTTATTTCCACATCTAACACAGTTTCTCATTTTATCTCCTCTAAAAAAACACTAAATAATATTTATTTTGCAGTAATTACTCAGCCGTATAAAAACTTGAAATATCAAGTTTTTATACGTGCTTTTAGCAAGGGAGGGAGATATGCGGATAGCCTGCACCCCACTCCTCTAAAACATTAAATTCATTATGTTTATTATACCTAAGTAGTTACTTTTATTAAAATAAAAAATCTAATTCTTCGATACTAACATTAATTCTATTAATTTCTTTGCAACTACCTTCTTTATCAATATGTAATTCTATTCCATTAACTTTCACATTTCCTGTAGCAACTTCAAATCTTGAAGGCAGTGATGTCAAGAATTTGGGCAAAACTGTCTCTATAGTCATTCCAATTATACTATCATGAGACCCTGTCATTCCCACATCATTAATAAATCCTGTCCCTTTTTCCAAAATTCTCTCATCTGCTGTCTGAACATGAGTATGTGTTCCATATACCGCACTGACTCTACCATCTAGATACCATCCCATAGCCAACTTTTCAGATGTTGCTTCTGCATGGAAATCTACTATTATGTTTTTAGTTTCTTTCTTTATCTCTTCTATTGCTTCTTCTATTCTTTGAAAAGGTGAGTCAACTTCAGGCATAAATACTCTTCCTTGAATATTTATTACCGCAATCTTGTCCCCCTTACCATTTTCTTTAATTGTATATCCAAACCCTGGTACTCCTTTAGGATAATTAAGTGGTCTAAGTATATTTTTATTTTCATTTAAATAAGAGTATAACTCTTTCTTATCCCAAATATGATTCCCACTTGTAATAACATCTACTCCCAACTCAAAAAACTCATCTGCTATTTTAGGTGTAATACCAAATCCTGCTGCTGCATTTTCTCCATTAACTATAACAAAATCATAGTCATTCTTTTTTTTGTCCAAAAACTCTTTCATGGCATCCCTTCCAGGTTTACCCATTACATCTCCTATAATTAAAACTTTCATTTATTTCCTTTCTAATTTTTAAAATTATAACTAAACTAGTTTATCATACTTTTAAATATTTTTAATTTTTTTATATGTTTTTATTGATAACAGTATCCAAGTAAAAATTAAAATCATTAAGAACAATAATATTTTAATGCTTAATATTTTTATATAAAAGATTCCAAATATGTGAGTTATCCATATACTTGCCAATGTATAATTTCTTATACTTTCATTTATTCCTTTTTTCCTGAATTTTCTCATAATTAATGCAATATATTTATTCTTAAGCATCCATCTCAAAAACTTATTGGATGCCTTAGCAAAAAACATAAATCCCATAATAAAAAAAGGAATTCCTGGAATTATTGGCAATAAAACACCTATTATTCCCAAGACTATTAAAAATATTCCAATTAAAATATAAAACATTTTCTTTATATTTTTCATTTATTCCCCTTGTTTTATTAATAAAAACTCTTTTTATTATACCACAAAACAATTGAAATTTGTAAATAAAAAAACAGGAGATTACACTCCTGTTATAATTTATTTTGCAAATCCTACCGCTCTTGTTTCTCTAACAACAGTAACTTTAATTTGTCCTGGATATTGCATACCCTCTTCAATTTTTTTAGCTACTTCTCTAGACATTACACTAGCTTCATCGTCATTTAACTGATCTGAATTTACTATAATTCTTAACTCTCTTCCAGCTTGTATAGCAAATGATGAATCAACACCCTCAAATGAATTTGCTATTGTTTCAAGTTGCTCTAATCTTTTTAAATATGTTGATAATGTTTCTCTTCTTGCTCCTGGTCTTGATGCTGAAATAGCATCTGCAGCTTGTACAAGAACTGATTCAACTGATTCAAATTCTACTTCGTTATGATGAGCTCCTACAGCATTTAATACTAAAGGTTTCTCATTAAACTTTTTAAGGAAATCCATACCTAACAAAGCATGCGAACCTTCTAAATCTACATCTAGAGCTTTCCCTATATCGTGTAACAATCCTGCTCTTTTAGCAAGAGATACATCACAGCCAAGTTCAGCAGCCATTACCGAAGCTAAATGCCCAACTTCGATAGAATGTGTTAATACGTTTTGACCATAACTTGTTCTATATCTTAATCTTCCTAGAACTTTAACTACTTCATGATGCATTCCTGTAATTCCTAATTCTAACAAAGCTTGTTCTCCTGCTTCAACTATTGCTTTATTAACTTCTTTTTCAGATTTCTTAACAGTTTCTTCTATTTTAGCTGGATGAATTCTTCCATCTGTTATTAATTTTTCAACTGTCAGCTTAGCAATTTCTCTTCTTACTCCATCAAAGCTAGATAATACTACCGCTTCTGGAGTATCATCAATTATAACGTCTACCCCTGTCAGAGCTTCTATTGCTCTAATATTTCTACCTTCTCTACCAATTATTCTTCCTTTCATTTCATCATTTGGAAGTTGAACAACTGATATTGTTGCATCTACTACATACTCAGATGCTGCTTTTGACATTGCAGTAGAAAGTATTCTTTTCGATAATTTTTCTTTATCTTCTTCAAGTCTATTTTCAAATTCTCTAATTGCTAAAGCTGATTCATGAGTCAATTCACCTTTTAGGTTTGTAATCAATAACTCTTTTGCTTCACCTTTAGTTAATTCAGCAATTCTTTCTAATTCTTTTTCTTGTCTTTCTTTTAAATCTTTTAAATCTTCTCTAGTTAAATTCAAAACTTGTTCTGCATCTTCTAAACTTTTTTCTTTTTCCTCAAGTTTTTCAGATTTTCTATCTAAGTTTTCTTCTTTTTTTATTAATCTTTGTTCATTTTTTTGAATTTCTATTTTTGCTTCTTTTCTTTCTTTTTCAGCTTTTTCCTTTATCTTTAAGGCCTCTTCTTTGGCTCTTAATTCATGGTCTTTTCTAATTGCTGATGCTTCTTTTTTAGCTCCTTCTACAATACTATCTGCTTCAATTTCAGCTTTTTTTAGCTCAATTTTTAGTAAATTAAGTTCTGCGATTTTTGCGTCTATTTTATTTTTTTTAAATAAAAGTGCAGCAATAATACCAACAACTAATATTGCAGAAGAAAGAATAGCTATTATATTCATATTTCCTCCTTCATTCCTAATATATATTCTCTGTCTGCTAATACTACCATATACTCCTCTACGATAGTAAATGTTATAAGTTTTTCTTCTATTCTAGAAACTCTTACTCTTGCAACAGGGATGGTTCTTGTTGCTAACTTTTCCCCAGTTTTAGGGTCATAAATTATAGTTTGTGCTTGTATTAAAGTAAATGTATCTCCTACACTTATATTTCTACGAGTCAAAATTGGTCTTTTGTCTGCTAAAATTTCATTATTCACTTTAGCTATTACTTTAAGATACACATTATTATCAACTTGATTATAATACATTGATTTTAACTTTTCTCTAACTTCTGGCAAATGATTAATATCTTTTCCAATTGTATATGCTTTATCATATTGATTTTGCGCATAATAAATATTAAAAAGATTGACTTTTATATCTTCTCTATCTTCGTAAGACAAAGCTTCATAAAAATTGAATTCAGCCAATTCATAATTTTTATTATCTGCGTAAACCTGTGCTATTTTTATATAATATATAGAATTTTCTGGATACGTAATTATTGCCTCTTTAAGTAGTTTAAGTGCCTCTTCTGTACTATTCTCTTTAAGTTTTTTTAATGCACTATAATAAAAATTGTCAGCCTTTGTTTTTTCTTCTTCTACCTTTCTTACGAAAGAATATACTGGATATTTATTGATTATTTTTTTATACTGTTTTTTTTGAAACAATATCCCCAAAAAATTATCTCTAAAAGGAGTCTTGTCTTCCATACTATCATATACTACTTCTAATAAATTAAGTTCATTTTGAGCTAATAAATACGAAAATAAATCTTTTTTTATTGGATCTTTTGCTTTTAACAAATCATAAAAAAGTCTTGCAATTGTTGCTGCAGAATCTTTTTTATATCTAAAAAACTCATCATTAATGAGTCTAATATCAAATCTTTCACCAACTTCATATTTAAGCTTAAAATATAACAATTTTGCTTCATCATAATCCGAAACTTCATTCAAAACTTGTTCTAAACTAAACTTAGCTTGTTCATATGACTTGTTTTCAAATTGTTTTTTTGCATTTTGATAATTTTCATACACATTTGCATTTATATTAAATATAATTAATATATAAATTAATAAACCTATCTTTTTTTTCATAATTTTTCCTCACTGGAATAACTTAGTTAAAACTATTTAGAGCTTCTTCCTCTGTATTAAATATTTGAAAAAGTTCATCTAACCCAACCATTTCAAAGATAGTTGTAATGTGGTCATTCAATTTAATCAGTTTAATGTCGCCATTTTTTTCTCTAATATCTTTTAATCTTCCTCTAATAATACCCATAGCTAAAGAATTAATATGAGATAGACCTTCAAAATCTAATACAAAGTTTTTCTTGTCAAGTTCCATCAACTTAATTAATCTATCTTTTAGTTGAGGTGCTACTAAAGCATCTAACTCTCCACTAACTCTTAATACAACAACACCGTTTTTTTCTTCTTCAATTATTTCAAAGTTTGTTATCATATTATACATTTCCTCCCTATATATATTTAAATACTCTTATCATTAATCCTCTGTCTTTTTTTACCATATCAATACCATCTACTATTTTTCTAACAATATTTAATCCCATTCCGCCTTCTTCTTTGCTATTGCCTTCCCCTTGGAAACCGATTCCAAAATCTTCTACTTCAATTACTATTTTAGTAGTTTCTTTTATCACCCTAATTACGAGCATGTCTTTTTCATCGTAATCATATCCATGTTCAACAGCATTAGTAGCTAATTCATCAACTACAGAAAGTAATTTAGATATTTCACTATTGCTAACCTTTTCAATTTCTAGATAGTTTTTTATAGTACTTCTTACAAGAGACATCAGTCTTAACGAAGCTGGTACTTTTAGCACTATTTCATTCATAATTTCACCTTTTTTCATCAAATGATTTTATAAACCAATCATCTCCTTCATATTGAAGGATTATTTCTAAATAAATACTTTCTTCGTAAAGGTTCATTACTGCAATTTCGTTTAATTCATCATTTAAAAAATTTTTATTTCCTATGTAGAGTCTAACTCCACTTATTCCATACTCTTTTAATTTTTCATATTTGAAATTATCTATTGTTCCTAATTTCATATATTTATCTAAAAATGTATAATCTCCTGAAAAAAATGCTCCTTTTAGAATAGTTTCTAAAACACTTAACTTTTCTAATTTAGCTTTTTTTTCCTGAATAACTTGAGTATATCTCAGTTTTTCTTCTTCATTGAGATTAACCAAAAGAGATTCTGCTTCTGTAAGATTCCATATTGATAACTCTTTTTCAATTGCCAAATGTTCAGTGTCTTCATTCTGAACAATTTCTGCATTTTTACAAGAGAATAAAACTAAACTAAAAAACACTAATAATATAATTTTTTTCACTATCAATAATCCTCCTAGCATAGATTAATACTAGTTTATCATATAATTTTTAAATTATCAAGACTTAAATATATTTAAAAAATTTAAGATTTTTTTTATAATTTCATCTTCTGTAATTTGGCCTAAATCAAACCATTTATAATCAGCATCTCCTTTAAACCAAGTGAATTGTCTTTTAGCATAATGACGAGATTCTTTTTTTATTATTTCAATAGCTTCATCAACAGAGATTAGCCCATCAAAGTAATCAAATAGTTCTTTATAACCAATTGCCTTTATTTTATTTTTTTCGCTATTATATTTTTCATAAATATCTTTTGCTTCCTCTACAAGACCATTTTCAATCATTAATTCAACCCTATAATCGATTCTATCATAGAGTATCTTCCTATCTCTTTCTAAAGCAATTTGTATGAAATTATAATTATTATCTTTTATATTTAATTTGTTTAATTTTGAAAATTTATCGCCTGTTAAAAGACAAACTTCCACTGCTCTTTCTACTCTAACCCTATTATTTGGGTGTATTTCTTTAGCAGCTTCCTCATCTAATTCCTTCAACTTCTCGTAAAGTTCTTCTGTGCTCAATTTTTCAAGACTATTCCTTATATTTAAATCAGCTTCTGGAAGTTTTGACAACCCTCTTACAATTGAATTTATATAAAGACCTGTTCCACCTACAAGTATAACATTTCTATTGTCTTTTTCAAATTTTTTAAGAAGACTATTTACATCTCTATAATAATCCCCTACATTATATCTATCTATAGGTTCCACTATATCAAACATATAATGCTCTACACCTTCTTTTTCTTTTTCCGTTATCTTGGCTGTTCCTATATCCATATGCTTATAAATTTGCATAGAATCACAATTTATTATTACTGCATCAAGTATCTTTGCTAATTTTATTGATAAAGAAGTTTTCCCTACCCCAGTAGGACCTCCTATAACTATTCCTATCATCTTTTCACCTCTATCTATTTTAACCTTTATATACTTTATTTTCAACAAAAAAAATGAACTCTTTCGAGTTCAATTTTTAATCAATAAATTCAAATTCTAAATCGTCTATTCTAATAATGTCTCCGTCTTCTACCCCAGCTTTACGAAGTTCATCTTCCAAACCTAATTTCCTTAAAAGATACAAGAAGTTTTCTAACCCTTCTTCTCCATTAAATACATAAGTATTCAAGACATTATTAACAATTTTACCATCAACATCAAAGACACCTTCTTCATCCTGCTCTATTACCCAATCTGGCATAGTTGGATTATGAAGATTAAATACTGCATTTATATTCTCTTCGTCTTCAAGTGCTTCTCTCTCTATACTTTCTATGATTCCATATGCTTTCCATAGAATTTCTTTAATACCATCATTAAATAAAACAGAAATAGGATAAACTTCTACTCCTTTTTTTTCTAAATGTTCTTTAAACTTATCATAAATACTCAAATCATATAATAAGTCCATTTTATTAGCTAAAACTATCTGCTTTTTATTAGCTAATTTTTCACTAAATTTAACAAGCTCATTATTTATCTTTTCATAGTCTTCAATTGGATCTCTTCCCTCAAGTCCAGATACATCTACTATATGATAAATCATTTTACATCTTTCAATATGCTTTAAGAATTTGTCTCCAAGCCCTACTCCTTCATGAGCACCTTCAATTAATCCAGGAATATCAGCAATTACGAAAGATTTTCCTTCATCTAATTTTACCATCCCTAATTTTGGTGCAAGAGTTGTAAAGTGATAATTAGCTACTTTTGATTTTGCAGCAGAGACCTTATTAATGAAACTTGATTTCCCAACACTCGGGTATCCCACTAAAGCAATATCTGCTAAAAGTTTTAACTCCATTTTTATTTTAAGTTCTTTTCCCTTTTTCCCTTTTCCTGCAAGTTTCGGAGCCCTTCTTATTGAGTTTTTAAAAGTTTCGTTTCCTAAACCTCCTCTTCCTCCTTTAAAAAGTATTCTTTCTTCTCCAGGAACACTTAAATCTAACAAAAGCATATTAGTTTCATAATCTCTTATCATAGTTCCTACAGGAACTTTTATAACAAGATTTTCACCTGTTTTCCCAAACATTCTTTTTTTAGCTCCATTACCACCATCTTGAGCTGCATAAAGTTTTTTAAATTTAAAATCAAGTAAAGTATTTATATTATTGTCTGCTACAAATACTAAATTTCCACCATTTCCACCATCTCCACCATCTGGTCCTCCAAATTGTGTGTTTTTATCTCTAAGAAATGTTGCGGCACCATCTCCACCATCTCCTGCTTTTACTGTTATTACAACCTCATCTATAAACATAAATCCTCCTCATAAAACCAATTAATAATTAGTAATTAGTAGTTAGTAATTAAATCTTAATCTCTACCTATTAATCACTAATTTAGTATTGATTATCATATCATTAACATTTTCAATTTTTCTACTCTTCTTTATATAAGAGAAAAAATCCCAGCAAAAGCCGGGATTAGAGTCTTATTTAGAGTATACTGATACTTTTTTCTTATCTTTTCCTAATCTTTCGAATTTCACAACTCCATCAATTAGAGCAAATAATGTAAAGTCTCTTCCAGTTCCCATGTTGTTTCCTGCATGGAATTTGTTTCCTCTTTGTCTTACGATGATGCTTCCAGCTGTTACTTCTTGCCCATCATATATTTTAACTCCTAAGTATTTAGCATTTGAGTCTCTTCCGTTTTTAACAGAACCTTGCCCTTTTTTACTAGCAAATAATTGTAAATTTAAATTTAACATTGTTCCTAGTCCTCCTTTTCAAAAATTTTTAAGTTTTTAGGATATTGTTTTTCAATTTCCTTAAGCATAATAAGCATCGTTTCCAAAAGAGCATCCAAAGATTCTCTATTTTTTTCCACTAACTCATTAAAAATTTCCGAGGATATGTTCGCTTCTTTTGCTATCATTTCCAAATCTACATATAAAAATCCTGTTTCATCATTTTGTCCAACATGAGCTGGAATTTTTAGAAAATTCAGTATTCCAAATGCAGTTTGTTGACTACTAGCAGAAATCGCAGCACATACAATATCCTCACCTACTGAAGCAAATCCACTATGGCCTTGACCATAATATTTTACTATTTTACCGTTTTTTCTGACAACTGTAAAAGTAATCATAGGATATTATGCTTCGATTGATTTAATTTCAATCTGAGTGAATAATTGTCTGTGTCCAACTTTTCTAGCAGAAGCTTTTTTAGGTTTGTATTTAAAGTTTATAACTTTTTTACCTTTACCTTGTGCAATAACTGTAGCAACAACTTTTGCTCCAGCTAAGAAAGGGGCTCCAACTTTGATTTCTCCGTCTTTTGACACTAATAATACTTCTTCTAACGTAATTTCTTCGTTAACTTCAGCATTAAGTTTTTCTACTCTTAATTTTTCTCCTAGCGCTACTTTGTACTGTTTACCACCAGTTTTTATAACTGCGTACATGTAGTTCACCTCCTGTAAGATTTCGCTAAATAAGGTTGCTGAAAACCTTAATTTATGCGTATAACAAGGATTATTTTAACATAACTATAAGAGTTTGTCAACATTCTTTTAGAAGCCTTCAAAAGCATTTAATAGTAGCCCTACTATACTTATCACTATAATTACTAAGGCATCTTTTTTAACGTACTTTGAACTTTTCTTATAATTGAGATTTTTTAATAAAGGCTCTAAAATAACTAAATTGAAATAATAGAATAAAGGTATTATTGCAACAGCCAAAAGCTTCGTCAGATAACTATCAAATCTATTTTCTATTATAGAGAGTAACAAAAAATTATTAACAGAGTAATACAAATGATTTTCTAGTTGTTTTACAAATTTATTGTATATAATAATTGTTAAAAATGTTGCTAAAATAACAAGAATTAAATACCCTATATCTGAATCTAAGAATAAATGATAAACCTTTTTAAGAGAAAAAAGAAAAATAGAACTAATCCCTAGAATTAGGGCAAAGTTTATTGCAATTTTTTCTTTATTCATATCTCTTTTATGTAGTTCTGTAAAAAAATTGACACCTATATAATATTTATAGAAAAAGTTTTCAACTACTATGAGAGATAAAACTATTTTAAGACTTTCCAAAAAATCCATTATTTTCTCCTCTCTTTTAGAAATTCACTTATAACCATTGTAAGTCCTATTAAAAGTAAAGTTCCAGAGTTACTGTTAAATATTAGTAAACCTTCATAATCTTTTAAAATAGTCAGTCCAAGTAAGGAACCATTGACCATCAATTCTTTTAAAAAACCCACAAAAATAAAACTATCTATATAAAGCATTAACTCCCTGATAAGTACTTTAAAATTATACTCACTATACTCCAAAAGAACTATTGGAATTATGGCTAAAGAATAAATAAAAAGTTTATTATCTGTTGCCCACTTATAATTTATAGCTTGTCCTAACTCTAATATTAGACTAGATAAAAAACCCGTAAATAGAATACCAAAAATTACTGTCTTCTCTTTATTCCAAAATCGTCTAAAAAGCATATTTAAAAATGTACACGTCAGCATAATTCCAGCATTAACTAAACTATAAATAGAACTCCCTGTTCCAAAAAGCATTAAAATTATTAAAAGCTGTTTTAACCCCATGAGAGCCTCCTATTCTAAACTTTTAGTTGCCCCTGCTTCTCCATCTATGTTACTTTGAGTTTCAACGGCGTTTTCATTTTTTACTTCTTCTACCTCTTTTGTTTCTTTCGATATTTCAGTATCTTTTATATCTATTTCTTCTTTTTCTAAAGACTCTGATTTTTTTATTTTTTCATTTTCTTTAATATTTTTTATTTTTTCAGATGTTTTCTTTTCTAAAATAGGTTTTCTTAATATTTTTTCATTGTAAACTTCAAGAACATCCTTTACTGTTTTAAAAAAATTTAAAAAAGTATAAGTAGCCCCTGTTGGCGAATCTACTTCTTTATTAAATTGAGTATCTATAGTCTTTCCAATCCATAAATCCTTGTATTCCTTTTCTGCAATCTGACTCCCAAGTCCTAAGGTCTCTTTATGATAAATAATTTTATGCCCTGCTGTTTTTCCATTTAAGTCTATTCCTAAAAGAAACTCCATTTCTTTTTCGCTATATCCCTTACTTTTACCTTTAACTACGTATGCAATTTTTACATTTTGTTCATTATAAACAGGTATAAATAAATATCCTCCCAAATATCTACTGTTTTCATATATATCAAATCTCTTACCTTCAGGAATAAGTTCTTCCATCTGTTGTAATAATACTTTTTCTTTTTGAATTTCTACCCTATTCGATATTTTTATATCAATTAAATGTAACATAACTATAATAATAATTGAAAAACTCAGTATTTTAACTAAGCCCCAAAGTTCTTTCATATCATTTTTCCTCCCAAATATTCTTGGTTTAAAAAGTTTATTAAAAAGTGGTGTAAACATATTTCCAAAAAGTATAGCATATGCTACCCCTTCTGGATGTGAAGTAAGTTCTCGTATTATTACCACAAATACTCCAACTAATATGGCATATACGATTTTACCATTAAATGTATATGGCGAAGTTACTGGATCTGTCAAAAAATACAAGGCTCCGAATATTGCTCCTCCAGAAAGCACATAATATATTCCATTATTCCCAGCAATATAGCCTCCCAACATAATTGTAATAAGCATAATTAATGATATCCTATAATTTACTCTTTTCCTTATGCACAGGTATATAAAACCTATAATCAAAGCTAATAGAGAACATTCACCTATAGAATTATAATGATTTATCCCAAACAATGATTTCCTTACAAAAAAAATAGTATTTACAAATTCTGAAGAATCCTTATATTTAATTAGTTGAAGCATGGTAGCCCCTGTAACATTGTCAATATTATTATACTGAAATATATATTGTGGAAAAGACATCATCAAAAATACTCTTCCAAGCAATGCTGGATTAAATAAATTTTGCCCTAATCCACCAAATATTAACTTACCAACTATTAGTGAAAACGTTATCCCAAAAAAAACAATCCATAAAGGGGTATTTATTGGCAGGGTCAATATTAATAAAAGTGTTGTTATAATACTACTTAAATAACAGCTTTTCCCTTCTATTTTAAGAACTACACTTGATAAATAATCTATTAAAATTCCAATTAATAATGAAAATAGCAGTAAAATAATAAATTTCATTTTAAATACAGCTATTGCTACCAGTATTATCGGTAGTAAGCTAATTAAAAAATCTATCATCACAATATTGGTATTTACATTATTTCTTACATGAGGACTAGCCCCCACGCTTAACTTTATTCCCATATCATACCTCTTTTAATATTTTCTTTCCTATTATAATACTTTCTAATAACGGTCTATTTGACGGACAAACGTAAGTACAAACTCCACATTCAATACAATCATTTACATTCATTTTTAAAAGTTCTGCTTTTTCTTCAGCTCTTACTAACTCTTCAAATCTAAGAGGTACTAGCCCCATCGGACATTTATCTACACAAGTTCCACAGTATATACAAGCTTCTATGTTTTTAGGATTAATCTCATCATCAGTCAAAAATAGTAATCCTCCATTATTTTTTTGAATTACACCTTTTTCCATATTATAAAGACTTTTCCCTGTCATTGGCCCTCCAATAACAATTTTTTTTACTGTACTTCTTAATTTAAGATAGTCTGCCACATCTTTAACTGATGTTCCTACTTTTATTTTTAAATTCTTATTTTCTCTTATCCCTTCTCCTACAACTGTTAATATTCTATCAATTAAAGGTTTGCCTAAAACAACTGCTTCATATATTGAAAATATTGTAGCTACATTTTGAATCAAATACCCTTCGTCAACAGGAAAACTATCTTTTTTTATTTCTTTTTTAAATATTTCTCTTATTAAAATTCTTTCTTCACCTAAGGGATATATTCTTTTTAATACTTTCACTTGAATTTTAACATGACTTTTCAATGCTTTTCTTAACTCCATAAAAGCTTCTTTTTTATTATCTTCTATAGCAATTATCGCCCATTCTAGCTTCATTATTTTTACTAAAATATTTATTCCTTCTACAACTTCTTTTGCTCTTTCTTGAACAAGTCTATTATCACAATTTAGATATGGTTCACATTCGCAAGCATTTACAATTAATATTTTATTTTTATTTTCAAAAGCTTTTTTTATTTTCAAATAAGTGGGGTATCCTCCTCCACCCATTCCTACAATTCCCTTATCTTTGATTAAACTTAGAAAATTCTCTATTTTCAAATTTTCATGTTCCTTAGCCGAATAATTTTCATAGGTATTTTCTTGAAAATCATTTTTAATTACTATCATTTTTTCATAGCCATCTCTATCTTTAATTCCTGTTATGATTTCTTCTACCTCTCCAGAAATAGGACTATGTATACTTGGTGTTATCTCACCCCTTGCTATAAGTTGACCCTTTTTTATATATTCTCCTACACTAACAACTTTTATTAAGTCCCCATAAAGAGTAAGTTTAATTGAGTCTACTTCTATCATTCTCTCTATATTAGAATAAGCTGTTTTTCTCTTTCTTTCCAACCTAATTCCAACCATTTTTTTTATAAATTTCATTTTATTCCTCCAATCTCAAAAGATTAGTAGCTAGTTGTAATGATGATACAACTAGGTTTATTAATATAAATTTTCACAATTATTTTTGAAGCAAAAGTTATATAAAGTTCTTAAACCTCTACAAATTATTTTTTTAAAATTAATTCCAAATTAAAAGAGACTCTCGTCTCTTAAAATTATACCATATTCATAATAAAGGTGCAAAATTATAATGATTATTAACTAGCAAGCTATAAAACTTATTACAATACTCTTCCCCTAGGACTCCTACCATTCTTTTCCCATCAAAGGGAAACTTATTCAAACGCTTTGTTTCCAGATTTTCACTAAAATATATTTTATCCTCATCAAGCAAAGAATTAAAAGGTTCATGGTACCTATGATTCTCTCCTTTAAACACTAAATAATTATTTCCATTAATTTGATGAATTTCTACTGGTTCAAGTAATACTTTTAAAATATATTCTTTTTTTTCATAAGATTCTCTTTCTTTTTCCAAATTATTTTCTTTTTTATATCTATGAGCATATACGTTTAAAGAGTGAATTACCATTTCTATAACATCATAACTTATCTGTTTATTTTCTATAGCATTTATATAGTCTTTTAATTCCCTCATAAAACCACCTCTACTCTTTTATACTAAACGAATATTATTGTACCTTCAATATTTTCTTCAAATTTTAAAAATTACTTTTAACTTTAGAATACATAAAAAAAGCCTATCTTATTCAGATAGGCTAATCTCTTTATTTTTCCCAACCTGGTTCTACGTGACCGTAATCCCCATCTTTTCTTTTATAAACAACATTTAATTCTTCAGTTTCATGATTCATAAAAGTATAAAAATCTTGTTCTAAAGCTTCCATTTGAAGAATTGCTTCTTCTACACTCATTAGTTTTGGTGAAGTCACTTTAGTTGAAATGATTTTTTTAGTTTCAGTATCATCATGTTTTACTTGGACACTTGGCTTTATAACTACTTTTTCTCTATGACTATGTCTATTATCTCTTAATTTTTCTTTATGCTTTGTAATTTGAACATCTAAAATATCATATACTTCATCTATTGCTGCATAAAGATCTTTATCTTCAGCTGTAGCTTTTATTCTAGTTCCATTTGCAAATACAAGAACATCTGCTTGATGATGTGGGCCATCTTTAGTGCTTCCTACAGATAGGGTAACATCTACCTCCAAAATGTTATCGAAATGTTTTTTTATCCTCCCGATTTTTTTTTCTGCGTATTCTCTGATTGGTTCTGTAACTTCTAAATGTCTACCACTTATGATCATTCTCATAAGTATCACTTCCTTTCAGCTTGCTTTTGGTACTTAATCTATCCTTGTAATTAAAGTATACCTCCATTTTTTTAAGAATTCAAGTTTATTTAAAAAAATTATAAAAATTTTATTAATACTGCTTTTGCGACATTCCCATTTTTTTCAAAATAGAGCTTGTCCATTAATTTATTAATAATGTATATACCTCTACCCGATTCAGATAACTCTTCCACATGTTCTATTTCCTTAACTCTGTTAACCTCTGAAATTCTATCTTCAGTAGGAATATCTCCAAAATATTCAAAAGTTATTTCAAATCTAGTTTCATCAATAAAAATATTTATTTTAATATCATTTTCTTCTGCCAATCCTTTTTGTCCATGTTTTATTATATTGGTAAATAGCTCTCCAATAGAAATCTCAATATTTTCTATAAAAATATTATAAAAATTATATTTCAATGACAAACTTTTAATATGTTCTCGGCAGTTTTTTATTGATATATATTCTGCTTTATAATAGAATTCTTCTCTATACATTTATCACCTCGAAATTTCTAGTTTACCTTTTTTTAGGTAAACTCTACTTTTACATACATTTGCTAATTCTTCACTATGTGTCACCACTATTATTGTTTGTGCTCTCTCTTTATTGATTTTATGAAGGATTCTATGAATTACTTCACTTGTTTCCCCGTCTAAATTCCCAGTAGGCTCATCTGCCAACAATATCTTGGGGTCATTCATTAGTGCTCTTGCAATTGCTACTCTCTGCTTTTCCCCACCTGATAATTCGCTTGGTTTATGATCAAATCTATCTTCTAACTCAACACTTTTAAGAAGTTCCATTGCTTTTTCTTTAATTTTTTTCTTATCAATTTTTTTATTAATCAACGCAGGCATCATAACATTTTCCAATGCCGAAAATTCTGGAAGTAAATAATGAAATTGAAAAACAAATCCTAAAAATCTATTTCTAAGCAAATCCCTTTCTTCCTCTTTTAAATCATTTATATTCTTATTTTCTATAAAAATTTCTCCAGAATCAGGCTTATCTAAAATTCCAATTAAATTTAAAAATGTCGATTTACCTGATCCAGACTTACCTAAAACTGCTATAAAATCTTGTTCTTTTACTTCCCAACTTAGATTATCTATTATTTTTAACTCTGTTTTTTTTTCTTTAAAACTTTTGCTTAATTCCTTTAATTGCAAAATCGTTTTATTCATATTTCAACGCCTCCACAGGAGTTAACTTTGCAGCTCTATAGCTAGGAAAAACGCTAGAAATAAAGATTACCACTGCAGTTGCTCCCACTATTAAGCAGATTTCCTTAAAACTAATCTCTACTGGAATACTTGTTAAGTAATATATTTCAGTTAATTTATTAAAAACTCCCATTTTCAATAAACTCATAATTAAAAAAGATAATACAATTCCTGTAGTAATTCCAAATATTCCTAAAATACTTCCTTCCAAAAGAAAAATCCTCATTATTATTTTTCTACTATAACCCATGGATCTTAAAATCCCAATATCTCTTGTTTTCTCTCTTACCATAGTATTTAGAACTACACTTACAACAAATCCCGCTATTATTATAATTAAAGAAAACAAAGTTATCATTACCGTTTTTTCTAGAGCTAGTGCCTTTAACAAGGCATTATTAATATCTCCCCATGTTCTTACTCTATATTCTCCTACTATTTTAGAAACTTCTCCCACTACCTTTGGTGCGTCATAAGCATTATTCATAGTTAAATCTATACTTCTCAGGACATCTCCACTTTCTGAAATAAGCTGAGCTGTTACTAATGGTAGTATTACCATGGAACTATCAATATCTAAACTCCCACTCTTAAAGGCCCCACCTACGACTAACATAACCTTTTTATTTTCTGCAGAAGTTAATTCAACTTTATCTCCTACTTTCAGTCCAAATTGGTCATATAATTCTGAACCTATCAGTACTTTATTGTATTCCTCAGGTTCAATTTTCCCAGCCATCATAATTTTGGAAAGGTTCATTGCTTGTGTAGCCTTCTTTAAATCCATTCCTTGAATTTTTACTCCAGAACTAAAAGAACCTTCTTCATTATCAGTTTTCAGTATTCCTTGATTACTAAAAGTAGGTATTGCTCCTTTTACTCCACTTATTTTTTCAAGTTTCGCCATAATACTTTCATAATCTTCTATATAATATCCATTATTTGTAATAGTTATGTGAGGTGAAATCGAAAGTATATTATTTATCATATTATTATTAAGTCCATTAGATATAGCTATAGATACAGTTAAAACTGTTATTCCTATTACTATCCCAAGTATCGATATAATGCTCTGCTTTTTCCTTTCTAGTATATGCTTTTTTGCTATAAAAAACTCTATCAACCTAATCCCTCTCTTTCTTCTTAGTTTATTTTACAATAATTTTATTCAAATTGTAAGGGTAATTTATATAATTTTCAATAACAGCCTTAATATAATCTGTTTTTAGGATGCCAAATTATAAAAGTTATAACTTAGGCATTAAAATTAAAAAACCACTCTTATTTTTAAAAGTGGGTTCTCATAAAATAAATATTTTTTATATAGTTTTTTCTAATATTTCTAGGATATCTTTCATAGAACCTTCGAATTCTTCATCATTATTATTTTTAAAAATTAATAAGTCATCTTTTATATTAGAGTCATCTAAATTTTGTGGGATATCAAAATTACAACTTCCAATATATTCATCCCAATTTTCTAGTTTCCATGTATCTCTATCTGAATTTCTAGTTATCATTCTTTGACGAACAATTTCTGGAGAAGTTTCTACCCATATAACTACAAGTGTTGCTGATTTCTCTTTTAACTTTTCTTTTAATTTATCAATATATTCCATATCTCTTATTTCTCTAGTAAAAGGAGCATTAATAAGTGCAATATTATTGTATTCTAATGCTTCTAATGCTAAATCCACTATGCAATCATATTCATAATTTCTTATATTTTCTTCAAAAAAATCACTACTTCTATTATAAGGTTCTCCTGCAACTACAAAAATTTGCTTTGATAAAGTTATTAAGGTATCTTTATCTAAGTACACAACATGTTTTAGACGTTTTGCTAGTTGTTTCGATATATACGTTTTTCCACACGCTGGTGGAGAAGTTACTAAAATTAGTTTTTTATTCATAAAATTTCTCCTTTTATTCTTTATTCCAGAATTTTAATCTATTTTCATTTAAAATGAAAGTAAAACTTTATCAATATTTTCTAAGTAAAAAGAGCAGATTTAAAATCTGCTCCAAAATTTAATAATTATTCAATTTATTTTTTTCTCATATGAGGGAAAAATAATACGTCTCTAATTGACGCTGAACCTGTTAATAGCATGATAAGTCTATCAATCCCTATTCCAAGTCCCCCTGCAGGTGGCATTCCATATTCTAAAGCTTCTACGAAGTCATAATCAACAATTGCATTTGCTTCTTCATTTCCAGCTTTTGCTTCTTCTACCTGAGCTTCAAATCTTCCTTTTTGATCTATTGGATCATTTAATTCAGAAAAGGCATTAGCATATTCTCTAGCATCTATAAATAGTTCAAATCTATCTGTAAATCTTCCATCTTCTGCATTTCTTTTTGCAAGTGGAGAAATTTCTACTGGATGTCCAAATACAAATGTTGGTTGAACAACTTTTTCTTCACATTTTTGTTCAAAGAATTCATTAATAATATGCCCAACTGTACTCATATGCCCTGCAACTTCTACATGATGTTCTTTAGCATAAGCTTTTGCTTCGTCTAAAGTCATTTCTTTCCAGAAATCTACTCCTGTAACTTCTTTAATGAAATCAACCATATGTTTTCTTTCAAAATTTTCAAGTTTCAATTGTTTTCCATTGTATTCAATATCAGTTGTTCCTAGAACTTCTTTTGCACAAGTTGTAATTAACTCTTCTGATAAATCCATCATTGTTTCATAATCAGCATAAGCTTGGTATAACTCAATCATAGTAAATTCAGGATTATGTCTTGTAGAAATCCCTTCATTTCTGAAACTTCTGTTAAGCTCAAATACTTTGTCAAATCCTCCAACAAGAAGTCTTTTCAAGTATAATTCTGGAGCTATTCTTAGGTATAATTGCATATCTAAGGCATTATGATGAGTTTCAAATGGTTTCGCTGAAGCTCCTCCAACTATTGGATGTAAAATAGGTGTTTCTACTTCTAAGAACCCTTTATTTACTAATACTTGTCTAATTTTATTTATAATTTGAATTCTTGTTTTAAATGTTTCTTTTACTTCTCTGTTCATTATTAAATCAACGTATCTTTGTCTGTATCTAGTTTCAACATCTGTAAGTCCGTGGAATTTTTCAGGTAAAGGTCTTATTGATTTAGAAATAAGTTGAAATTCTTTTGCTCTAAGAGTCAATTCTCCAGTTTGAGTCGTAAATAAAGTTCCTGTAACTCCTACAAAATCTCCAATAGCAAATTTTTTAGCAAGTTCATAAGCTTCTTCTCCGCACTCATCTTTTCTTATATAAAATTGAATTCTTCCAGTTTCATCTTCTATATGAGAAAATAAATTTTTCCCCATTCTTCTAAAGCTCATTATTCTTCCAGCAGTTTTATATTCTACACCATTTTCAGATTCACCTTTTAGCAAATCTCCAATCATGTTTCTCTTATCATATTTTGTTCCAAAAGGATCTATTCCTTCTTCTCTCAATTCATTGATTTTCTTTATTTTTTCTTCCATAATTTGATTAATATGTTGTGTTTCTTGTACATTCTGATTCATTTACTCTATCTCCTTTAACAAAATTTTTATTTTTTCATCCCAAATGCTATATTTGTATGTTTTTTTTATTCGATTAAATATAATATCACTTTTTTCGATATTTTTCAATTTAAAATTACATAAACCTAAATAAAATAGAGCTTCTACCTCTTCAATTCCATCATATTTTTCAAGGTAAGTTCCAAATATCTCAAGTCCTTTTTCATATTTTTCCTCTAGAACAGAGATTTTTCCTAAGTTAAATAAGGCTTCCTTTATCTGACTATCATTAGTGCTAAACTCCACTACTTTATCATAGTATTCTTTTGCCAAATCATATCTCATCTGTTCTCTATTAAGATTTCCTTTTTGCAAATAAATTGAAATTATTTTCGTTTTATCAAACTCAGATTTAAGCTTTAATATACTCTCTTTTTCTTTATCATCAAGCTTATTTAGATAGTATTCAAACTCTTCTCTATTGTCTTTTTGAAATATATACTTAAAAAACTCTTCTCTATCTCCAAAATAAAGATATTTTTCTCCTTCTATATTTCCTCTATCCAAATAGTATTTCCCTAAAAGCTTACTGGCTTCTTTATCCAAATTTTCATCTACTAATTTCTTTAATTCTAAAACACCTTTTTCTTGTTCTATTCCATTTTCTAGACAATATTTACCATAGAGAAATGCATAGTAAGAGTTATATTCTTTTAATAAATTTAATATCAAAACCTCTGCTCTAACATCTCCCATTTCTTTTTTATTCAAAAACAGTTGCTCTAAAAAATTTTCCTGTTCAAATTCAAAATTTTTAATAAATAATTTACTTGTAGAAAATACATTTAGTATATAATCTATATTCTCTTTTTCTGCACTTTTAGTCAAAAGATATTGATATATCAGCTTTTGACTTTGAATGTTATCAGACGAGTACAGATATATTTCTCTTATACAATCATATATTTTGTTTGATTTAAATAAAACCTCTATATCTTGAAGTGTATAATTTTTTCCAATAACATTAATCACTTCTTCTATTACTTCACCTGAAATACTCGTAAATGCTATCTTATATTGACCTAAATCACTGCTATCAAACTCGAAACTATTACTACTTTTTTGTTTGATATTAAACACAGAATTTTTAGGTATCTCAATAATTTTATATTCCAAAATATCTTTCTCAAAGAAAATCTCTTCTTTAGAATAAATTTCAATATCATAAGAATACAATTTTACCATCCATAAAAAGAAAATCAACATTTTTTTCATAGTACACCTCAACTAATTTTTGCTCTTGATTTTTATTTTATCATAATTCGTTTATTGTGACTAAGTTTTTTTAAACTATATTTTCTTGTAAATATATCCCAAAATTAATTTTTTATTTCTTTTTACAAATATAAAAAAACTTTGTCACCTAGATATAACTAATCAGAGAACAATTTCCTTTTTATGCATAAAAAAAAAGAGCTTAAGCTCTTATTTTTCATTAAATCTTGCAATAATTTTATTCATTAAGCTCCCATTAGAATATAATTCATATTCTAATAGATACCCTTTATTTATTTTTTCAATTTTCAAAGTTTTAATTTCAAATTCTGTAATTAGATAAGGAGTCTTGTAAATAGATTTTGTTATATTTTTCAAATCATAAACCTGTTTAGTTGATATTTCACCTTTTCTTGCCATTAATACTTTTGTATCTAAAAAATAAATGTCATTTTCTATGGAATCTTCACTGATATACTTATAATTTGTACCTTTTGGACTAACTATTTTTTCACATTCATAAAGGTTTTTATAATTTTCATTGTACATATCCATTGTTTCCAATTCTAATTTCAATTATAACTCCTTAATAAAGCTCGTCTTCGTCCTCTTCTTCTAGATACTCGTCATCAAACTCTACATCATCTTCATAATCTACATAGTCCTTTTCTTCTTCGTCACTATCGTCATATGCTTCGTATTCATCGTCATCCCAAATGGTATCATCTTCTACCTCACCATAGAAATCAGTTTCCCAAGTTTCGATTAACTTTTCTGTAGCTTCTTCATCTTCTAGAAGTTTTACTTCTTCCTCTTCGTCATCATACGAAAAAACAAATCTATTATGATCTGCATCCTCTGTTATAAGATATTCTTTCCCTTTAATAATCATGTCACCCAAAATGCTAAACTCTACTTTTTCGCCCTCAAGTTCATAAAAAAAGTTTTCTCCAATTGAATACATAGTCTCCACCTCTACTTATGATATTTTATATTATTTGTTATTGTAAACCATCTATAAAGCTGTTCTATAAATATTAGTCTCATCAACTGATGAGGAAATGTCATCTTAGAAAAACTAAGCCTAATATTTGCACTAGCTTTAATCTCATCTGAAACGCCATAAGAACCACCAATAATAAAATTGATTGTTGAAACTCCATTTACAGTCAGTTTCTCTATCTCTCTAGACATATCTTCTGATGAATACTCTTTTCCTTTTACATCAAGAAGTATATTATATCCTTTTGATTTTTCCAAGCAATTTTTTATGAGAATTGATTCTTTTTTTATAGATTCATCTCTATTACTATCATTTCCATCTTCTTTAAGCTCTATAAGACTAAATTTAGTAAAACTTTGAAGTCTTTTAGTAAACTCATCTATACCCATAATTATATATTTTTCTTTAACTTTTCCTACACAAATCAAATTAACACTAAGCAAACTTACCACTCTCCTAAAAATCTATAGGATTATAGCACTAAAAAAATCAAAAATCAATTATTTCCTCCCAAACATTTTATCAAGTTTTTCAAAGGGAAGTTTAATAATAATTGGTCTTCCATGAGGACAAGTGTATTTCCCGTATATATGTAATTTATCAATCAATATCTTCATTTCTTGAAAACTAAGAGGTTCATGTGCTTTTATTGCATTTTTACAAGACATTGATATTAATATCTTTTCTCTGAAATCTCTAAAATCCTCTTCATTAACTCTATCCAAAATATAAAAAAAAGTATCTTTTACACTTTCCCTAAAGTCAAATATAGGAACTGTCCTGATAAGTAATTCTCTCTCTCCAAACTCATCAATTTCAAATCCATATTCTTTAAAAAGTTCAATATTATTTTCTACAAGCTCTTTTTCTTTTACACTAACTTCTACCTTCAATGGAACCAATAGATTCTGTACTGCTATTTCTTTTTTTAGATGCTTTTCTCTAAGCTCTTCATAAAGTATTCTCTCGTGGACTATATGCTGGTCATAGATTTCCAGTTCATTGTCTCTCTCAACCAAAATATACATATTGTGAAGTTGACCTATTATCCTATAATTACTCTTAACCTCGTCTATTTTTATGGGTTCTTCAATTTTTTCTTCTACCTTTTGTATATTTATTTGCATATCTACGCCCGGAATACTTTGCTTTTCCACTGGTATAATCTCTTTCTTGTAAGAATTATACTCAGCTTTTCTCTCAAAAATAACTTTTTCCTCCATTTTATTCTCATTATTTTGAGAATAAAAATCATTTTGTATGGAAGGACTACTTTTTTCTAAAACATCTTCTGTATTTGCTATTTTTTCCTCAACAAAATCTACAAAAACTGGTAAATCTTCCCTTTCCTCTAAAGCTAATACCTCATCCATTTTCTGTTTCACATAAGAATATATTCT
>JAGNSM010000242.1 GCA_017988045.1 Fusobacteriaceae bacterium | reverse complement strand
CCGTTATTATACTTTTAATTTTAGCTTTTCCAGTTTATCATTCCCTTAGAAAACTGGTAAGAGTATTTACAAAAAAAGAAAGTGGTTGCTCTTGTAGTAGCTGTCCCAGTGGGATAAAATCAAGTTGTCATTCTAAAAAATAATAAAAATCTCCGAAAATTTTCGGAGATTTTTTAATTTTTAATTTCTTTAAATAAATCTTCCAGTTGATATAATAAATTTAAAAAATCCGTAAAAAATATATCTTTATCCAATCTTTGTTTATTAACATCTTCTAGAGAATTAGTTATATACTCAATATCTTGAAAATTCTTTTGGAAATTTTCGTTAATCTCTTCTACATTAATACTATTTTGTTTTGAAAATTCATTTACTTTTTCCATTTGATTTAATACTTCTTCATCTTTTTTTACAAGCTCTTCAAATTCACCTTTCATTTCTCTAGCATTTTTTGAAATTGATTCTATGTCCTTAAAGGCTTGAGTAGTTTCATTTGAAGCATAACTAATACTACTAACGACATTTCCTATATTTTTTTCTATTTCACCACTTAAATTTTTTGTTTCATCTGCAAGTTTTTTGATTTCTTTTGCCACTACAGCAAAACCTCTACCAACTTCACCTGCTCTAGCTGCTTCTATACTGGCATTAAGTGAAAGTAAATTTATCTTATAAGAAATCTTATTTATACTTCCCAAAATTGTTTCGACCTGTTTAGTGTTACTTTGTAATTCTTCAAAAACTCTCATATAATTCTTATATAAATTTTCCAATTGATTGGCTTGAGTATTTAAGTCTTCGACTCTTTTTTTATTGCTATTAAGAATTTCGTTACTCTCGTTAAGTGAATTCCTCGTCGTTTTTCCTGCTTCAGTAATATTATCAATTCCACTTACTATTTCTTCCAAACTATCTTTAGAAATATTAATACTTTCTGAAATATTTTTAGTATTCTCTGCAAGTCTGTTAAGGTTTTCGCCAAAAATAAGTTCCAAATTACTTTGTTTTTTTAAATTTTTAAGCATAATTTTATAAAGTTCAAGCCCAACTTCAACAATTGAATCGTTATTATTTGATGTCATTATTTTTTCCTCCCAAAAACTAGCATAGTTAAAGTCTGATTAAGATGCTGCTTATTAAACTGCTCTCCATAAGAAACAAATCCTCCGTATTCGCCAATACTTTTTAGCCCTTTGGACAGTTCTTGTAGATTTCCTTCAGCTTCAAACTGTAAAAATCTAAGAATACAATTTATACAAAAAATTCCATAGATTTCTTTAAAATCAGAATTTATCTGATTTATTGTCTGTTTTTGAATATCTAAAGCACTTTGTGCCTTTAATATCTCTACCTTCGTATTTTCAAAAACCTGTGCATACATATTAAGGGTATCTCCTTCAATTCCTGCAATACTAGAAATATAAATAGAATCCCCTATTTTTCTTCCAATAGGATTTTTTAATGTGGCATTCTCAATTTGACTAGGTGATATGCCCAGTAATTCAGCATATCTTAATCTAGCTGGTTTATTATCTATTTCAATAATTTTTCTTTCTTTTTCATTCGCTTTTGTTATATTCATAAAAATATTTTGAGAAATAAAAATATTTTCTTTATACAGCTTAGTATCAACATTTGATTTTATAAGAGTAAATACAGCTCCTTTATTTAACACTTTCCCATTTAAAGAAATTAAAGTTTTTTCAAACTTTAAATAATCTCCTGCACTCCCTCCAATTAAATCTAATTTTCCATCAAAAACAGAATTAACTACAGAAAGAACCTTTTCTTCAGCCCCTGAAAGTCCGTCAATTAATAAAAGTCCATTTAAGTTTTTATAATTTTCTTGTGATTCTTTATAACCTAGTTCACCTAATCTTTCTATAATAGTCTTTCTAGAAAAAAGTGGAACTTTATCAATAGATTCAATAGCAACTGTCTTAATTTCCATTGAATTATCACCCATAGCTATAGCAGATATTCCTCCCTTAGTTATTCCAGAGTTTAATGCAATCTCCCCAGAAGATGTACAACCGATTACTTCAAAATCTCCTTTAGAAAGCTCTTGAAAAATATCACTAATAACTTTAAATTCATAAATATTTGAGGAAAAAAATATAAGTAGTTTTATATCATCATTTTTTAATTGGGAATAAACTTCTTCTACTGCATCTTTTTCTGTTGCTTTATTAGAAAAATAAGTTTTAAAATACATAGTATTCTCCTTTTTTTGATTATTTAATAGAGTATACTTTATAATTATCAATAATATCAAGTAAATATTATATAAATTAAAAATAACAGATTATGTATTTTTTATTATTTTAATAAGGAATATTTATAAAAATCGAAAATAAGGATTTATACATTTAATTTCTTGTATAAAAAAAGCAGGAAAAATTTCCTGCTAATATATAAACTAAACTAATGGTTCTTCTCTTGTATTTCCATCTTCATAAACTGTCATTAAAGTACTTGCTGCTAAGCACTCTTCAATCAATTTATCTATATCAAGTTCTTTTTCGCCCTCTTCACAAACTGAAATTTCAGGTCTTATTACAGGATTTTGTGGAACAAATACAGTACAACAATCTTCATAAGGAAGTATTGAAGTTT
>JAGNSM010000241.1 GCA_017988045.1 Fusobacteriaceae bacterium | reverse complement strand
TAAATTTTCCAACTTTTTCATTTATAGTATAAGCTTTATTTATGGCTACCATACCATTGCTTTCATAATAATCTACTTCTTCTGAATTTACTATGTAGTTTCCATAATTCCCCACTACTTTTCCTTTCAGTTTATAAACTCCATTTAAAAGGTCCAATTCTCCAAGATTTCCTTTAATGTTGTCTTTCCCTTGATGTAATATTGGTTTTTGAGCTGTTCCTTTTTGAGTAACTGTATCTAAAATAAGTTTTTCTCCTGTACCATCTACTTTATCTTCTTTACTAGCTTCATATTTAAAAGTAAATTTCCCTGGAACTTCTATTTGATTTTTGTCTACATAGAATTTGGCATAAGTACCTTTTAGCTCTCTACCAATTCCTTTATATGTAAATCCTTCTTTTTCTCCAAATATTTCTACAATTCCTGTTTTTTTAGTATAAAAAACTCTGCCTGCATTAAGAATATCTTCTCCACTAGTTACTACTACTTTTCCTATGGTTTCGAAGGTTTCTTTCCCGTTATCATAAACACCGTTCTCTCCAACAAAATTAAGTTCATTATAAACAGCATTTATAGGTCCTTTTAGATAAATCTTATCTTCTTTCATGTTAAATTTAGCTTCTGGAAAAGTACCATTTAAGTTTGTTCCATTTATTGTTACATTTCCCCTAGCTATTATTATATCTGTATTTTCGTCATATATAAGTTCATTTGCATTAATTATAAAATCTTTATAAAACATTTGATAAGCACCAGTTGCTGTTAATATTCTTTTTTTCGTGTCATAAATAGCTCCTGGGAAAACTCCCACTACACTATTTTCTTTATCATTTGTTTTGTTTAAACTTTTTATCTCTGTTTCTACATTTCCAATAAGTTCCAGTATTTCACCTTTGTAATAGGCTTTTTCTCCCACTAACTCAAAGTTATCTGTAACTGTATTTACATTCCCATCTAACAGTATTTCATCAAAACTTACATCACTTTCAAAATAGTTTCCACTAATTTTAAGTTTTTTTATTGAATTATAAGCTTCTACTGGCTTGTTACTATTAATTCTATCAAGGTCTTTGTGATAAATAAGCTCTTGCCCCTTGACTAACCAACCATTAGTAGGGTTTTCTCCTTGCACATTTCCAGTAATCGTCACATTATCTAGCTCATCTTTAACTGCATGGTCTCCTTTTAGGTAGGATTTAGCATATTCAACTATTACATCATTAAAACTCATTGTATTTGTTTCTGTATCGTCTATCTCCTCTTTGGCTCTTAGAGTATAAATACCATTAGTGTATTTTACATCCAAAGATTTGATTTTATTATTTTGCACATACTCCATAGAATTATCCTTGAAATATGTTGTATATATAAAGAACCCTATCGATAAGATTATTAATCCTATCAAAGCTTTTTTAAGCATTTCTCCTCCAATGTCAGAAATTAATTTCTAACTTTTCCAATCATTACACCTTAATTCTCTAAACTTTTTTTTAGCTTATCTATCAACATCATTGCATCTAAGGGAGTAAGTCTATTTATATTTATCTCTCTTAACTCCTCTATTACCAATCTTTCTTCTTCATTAATAATATCTTTTTCCTCATTAATCTCTTCTTCTACCTTATCAAAAAGATTAAGTTGTAAGCCCTTTAACGCTTTTTCTTTATTCTTTTCTTTCTCTTGAAGTTTATTTAGTATCTTTTGAGAATTTCTCAAAATCTCCTTAGGAAGTCCTGCAAGTCTTGCTACTTCTATCCCATAAGACTTATCTGCTCCACCTCTAACTATCTCTCTAAGAAATATGACCTCTTTATCTGTTTCTTTTACTTCTATTCTATAGTTTACAGCATATTGTAGGCGTTCTTCCAACTCTGTAAGCTCATGATAGTGAGTCGCAAATATTGTTTTTGCTCTGATATTTTTGTCTATATACTCAGTAATTGATGTAGCTATAGAGATTCCGTCAAAGGTAGAAGTCCCTCTTCCTACTTCATCAAGTATAATAAATGAGTTTTCTGTAGCATTATTTATTATGTTAGCTACTTCACTCATCTCCACCATAAATGTAGATTGTCCGCTTATAAGGTCATCACTTGCTCCTACCCTCGTAAAAATCTTGTCTACAAGAGCCATGTCAGCTTCCTTTGCAGGTACAAAAGAACCTATTTGAGCCATAAGAATAATCAGCGCTATCCCTTTCATATATGTGGATTTCCCCGCCATATTTGGCCCTGTAAGTATTATAATTCTTTCTTTATCATCTAAATTAATACTGTTTTTTACAAAATTTTCTTCTCCAATAAGTTTTTCAACTACTGGATGTCTTCCTTCTGTTATATTAAGTCTATTTTCATCATTAAAAATAGGTTTTACATATGAATTTTTAACTGCTGTCATTGCAAAGGAAATAATTACATCTAAATATGACAGATTTGATGCTAAACTTTGAAGTTCCTTCTCAAAAGTTCTGATTTCTGAAGTTAGCTTTTTAAACAGTTCATATTCTAGCCCTTCAATTTTATCTTTAGCATTCAATATTTTTGATTCATAAATTTTAAGCTCTTCCGTAATATATCTTTCTGCATTAGAAAGAGTTTGTTTACGAATATAATCAGCAGGAACTAA
>JAGNSM010000240.1 GCA_017988045.1 Fusobacteriaceae bacterium | reverse complement strand
GATGCATAAAAGATGAGAGAAAACTTTGCACGCTTTATAGGTGTTATTATTTTTTTTGGATTATTTATTGGACTATTAAGCCTAGTAGGGAATCCAGCAAAAGAAGAAACTGGAATTATTTTTGTAATAGCTTTAGTGAGTGCTGGATTTGCTTACTTTAAACTAAGTGGCAAAAAGATTGATATTTAATGTATAACAAATCATAGGAGCTAATAAGTTACCTAGTGGCAACCTATTAGCTCTATTTAAATGTTAACTTTACTTAATTATATACTATAAAAATTTAGATGAGGAAAAAGTTGTGTCAGTTTATTTTAAGTATTACAGACAAAATTTATATTTTGAGAAGGCAATAAGATATGATGAAATTTATTTCTCTTCAAATGAAGAGTTAAATGATCCTTTAGACTTGGCATTTACTCCATATTTTGATGACAATGAAGTTGCATGGAAAAAACTACTTCAACTAAAACCAGAAGTAGAAATATGGAATATCGCACATATTTTGGACATTACCTCTCCGGAATTAGTTTCAGAACTTAATTCCATTTTTAAAGGTTCTACTTTAGAGTATCAACAAACGATTAAACTACTCATTGATTTAAAGAAAGAAGAGTTAACACGTATTTTTATTAAGCACATAAACAATGCTATAAAGTCAGGATATACATCAAATAAAAAATCTATATTTTCAGAATATGATACTGAAGTAAAAGCTGATGTGTGTATAGAATTCTTATCTGAAATACTATCTAGAGGATGGAGTAAAAAGTTTTATAGCTGTTCTTTTTCGAAAAATGCTCTTGAACCTAAAATGTGGGCACACTATGCAGATGGTTTTAAAGGATGTGTAATTATTTATGAAAGTAATGAAAATAGTTCAATTAAATTGAAACCACATTTTAGCTCAATTGAGTATGTACCGTATGCTTTTTCAAAAGTTCAGTATACAAATATTGAAAAAAAATTATCTATTTTAGAATATATGTTGAATAATAATATCGTAAGTTCACCACTACTAACAAAAAATTCTTTTTGGTCTTATGAACAAGAATATAGACTTCTTTTATCTGAGGAATTTAATAGCATATATCTAAGACAAATGGATAAAATGCCTACTACAAATTCACGCGAAAGAATATTTTATCATCAGCAAGAATCAATCATAGGCATTATATTTGGAGCAAGATGTTCAAATGATTATAAAGATAAAATAAGAGCAATTCTTGGTGAAAAACGCTCATATATCAAATCAAAAGGCTTTTATTCATTTGATACAGAATTAACAACAGATGGTAAGGTAGTTATAAAATCTGGGTCTATTTGTAGAAGTATGAAGGAAGCTTCTAGTCAAGTTTATGATGAGATTTTAGAAGGAGACCGTTTAAGCAAATGTTTAATTCAATTAAGTATATCTTCTTGATTAATATAATCGATATATTATCATAAGTATTTGTAAAAAAGTTAACAAACCAGAGGAGCCAATAAATTACCCTTAGGGCAATTCATTGGCTCATTTAAAACGTTATATCTATAAATGAACAAAGGAATGGCAAGTGAAAAGTAATATAGAAAAAGGAAATGATTTAGAATCATACGTTCAGTATGTATATTCTGTACTTCTAAATTTAAAAGGTGAAAATATCATTGTTTCAAAAAAAGCAGATATGCAAGATGTTTTTGGTGTAACTCATAATATTGATGTTTTTTACCAATTTGAAAAAGCAAATATCCAACATAAAGTTGCATTTGAATGTAAAAATTGGAATACTCCAGTAACAAAAGAGAAAGTGGCTGCTTTTGTAAAAATAATTGAAGATATAAAAGGTGTAGTTGGTGTTATAGTTTCAAATAAGGGATATCAAAGTGGAGCACAACAATACGCAAATGCACATCGTATTATTACATTAACTACTGAACAACTTCCCAATATATTAGATCTTTTAAGTATGCAAATAACGAAATATTTTTTGCCTAATAAAGAAGATATTGGCGAACCTTTTTGGACAATAATGGAATTAAATGAAGTTGGAGAAATTAACGGAAACTATTATTCAATGCAACCAAATGAGCAAGGACATCAAAATGGAATTGCATTGTTTTTTTCAAAAATAGATGCCGAAATTCACTTAAGTAAAATGCCAGATAGAAAAAAATGGGCAGTTAGAGGACTTAGGCAATATAATCTTAAAGCAATATTAGAGTTTTCTAAAAAAATTCATGACTATACTTTTTACATAGTTAGAAGTATTGTAACCATTCAAGATAGTAATTATATGGTACAAAAATTAAACGATAAAAAATTGCAGAAAGAGTATCTTCATATAAAATAAAAAGATATAACAAATCATTGGAGAGAAATATTTGACTCTGCGGCTCAAATATTTCTCAACTCAAACGTTATGCTACAAGGTTAAGTTATGAAACAATGTCCTAATTGTGGAAAGAAGTCAATTCCTATTAAGTGGATTATTTTTAATAAATCATCTTCAGGGTCTTTTATCAAGTGTTTCCAATGCCCAAATTGTAATGAAAAAATTAAGAAAAATAAAAACTTCATTTTTTTTATTTTATCTGGCTTACCAGCCATAGAACTCGTATGGATATTAATAATTGCTTTTTTTCTAA
>JAGNSM010000020.1:18359-23317 GCA_017988045.1 Fusobacteriaceae bacterium | reverse complement strand
AGTTCTCCGTCTCCCATAGCTACATATACTCTGTAAGGAATATTTTGTAATCTTGAAGCAAGAGCCATTCCATTTGCTACTGATAATCCTTGTCCTAATGAACCTGTAGAAATTTCTACTCCAGATATTTTTTTCATATCAGGATGTCCTTGTAATATAGAACCATATTGTCTTAGAGTTTCTAATAACCCTTTATCGAAATATCCTTTATCTGCAAGTACTGCATATAAAGCTGGAGCGGCATGTCCTTTGCTTAGAACAAATCTGTCTCTATCTTCTTTTTTAGGATTAGCTACATCAATATTCATTACATCATAGTATAAAGCTGTAAGAATATCAATTACAGACAACGATCCTCCTGGATGACCTGATTTTGATTTACAAATCATTTTTACTATATCTTTTCTTAAATCAGTCGATTTTGTTTGTAAAAAATTTATATCTGACATTATTTCCTCCTAAATTTATATTATTATAGCGACTCTCCTCCAAAGGTATTTGGAGGAGAGTGAGGGATGATTGTAAAAAGAACCTAATTTATAATAAGTATTTTCTTACTATTTTTTCATTCCTTCCCAATCTTTTAAGAATCTTTCGATTCCAGCAGTTGTTAAAGGGTGTTCAAGCATTTTTAATATTACTCCTATAGGTAGAGTCCCTACATGAGCTCCTCTTTTAGCAGCTTCTTTTGCGTGTAATGGATTTCTAATACTTGCTGCTATAATTTCTGATTTTATTCCGTGCACGTTAAATATTGTTGCTATTTCTTCTATAAGAATTAATCCATCTTCACCAATATCATCTAATCTTCCTAAGAATGGACTTACATATGTTGCTCCTGCTCTAGCTGCCAATAGCGCTTGACTTGCAGTAAATATAAGTGTTACATTTGTTTTTATTCCGTCTTTAGTTAATTTTGAACAAGCTGTTAAACCATTTTCTGTTAAAGGAAGTTTTATTACTATATTTTTATGAATTTTAGCTAAATCATAAGCTTCTTTTAGCATACCTTCAACATCTAATGAAATAACTTCTGCTGATATAGGTCCATCAACAATATCTGTAATTTCTTTTACTACTTGTTTAAAATCTCTTCCTTCTCTTGCGATAAGTGAAGGATTTGTAGTAACACCTGCTACTACACCCATGTTGTTTGCTCTTTTGATTTCTTCAATGTTTGCTGTGTCGATAAAAATTTTCATTGTTACACTCCTTTTCTTCATTTTTTATTTTATGTAATTTCGTTACATTATACAAAACCTTTGTTTTTCAATAATAAATCTATAACAATTTAAAATATTTAGTGTAAGCGTTTACACTGTGCCTACAAAATAAGAAAGAAATAAATTTCTTTCTATTTTGTATAGCTTAGCATTAAAAACTTTTTTTTTCAAGTTAAATATTTTAGTTTATAAAATTAATTTCCTTTATCATAAGGTATTCCTGACGCTTTTGGAGCTACAGCTTTACCTACAACCCCTGCAAGTGCAAGTATTGTTAAAAGATAAGGTAACATTTGTATAAATTGTGGCGGTATTGATTTTACATATTGTTGAATAATTACTTGTAATGCATCTGCAAATCCAAATAATAAACTTGCAAATATAACACCTTTTGGTTTCCATTTTCCAAAGACAAGAGCCGCAAGAGCCATAAATCCTCTACCTGCTGACATTTCCTTAGTAAATTGATTTAATGCTCCTATTGAAAGATATGCTCCTCCAAGTCCAGCAAAAACTCCTGACATAATAACACCAAAGTATCTGATTTTATAAACATCAATTCCTACAGTATCTGCAGCAAGTGGATGTTCTCCAACTGCTCTCATTCTTAATCCTGTAACTGTATGATATAAGAAATAATGAGACCAAATTGCTAATACATATATAATAATTACAATTATTGAGATACCAAATATTGCGGGAGCTTTATTAACTGCTGGAGAGTTTCCTGATTGATTAAACAAAACTCTTAGCATAAATATTGTAAATCCTGAAGCAAATAAGTTAATTGCTACTCCAGAAACAGTTTGATTTCCTTTGTATTTAATACTCAATACAGCATGGATAAGTGCCATAAATCCACCTGCAAACATTCCTGCAAGTATTCCTACCAATGGACTTCCTGTGAAATATGAACCAACTGCTGCCGTAAAAGCACCCATTAACATCATACCTTCTAATCCAATATTTACAACTCCTGTAACTTCTGCAAACATTCCACCAATTGCTGTAATTAGTATCGGAGCTGCTTGTCTAATTGTAGCCAATATTAAACTAATTAATATTCCCATTATTTCGCACCTCCTTTTTTAGTTAGAAGTGCTTTAAACATATTTTCTGCAGCAATCAGAAGTATAATTACTGACTGTATAATAATAATAATTTGGCTTGGAATTTCAGTATTAAACTGCATAGCATTCCCCCCAACTCTTAAAGCACCAAATAATATTGCAGCAAGTATAACTCCAAAAGGATTATTTTTCCCAAGAAGTGCTACTGCAATTCCATCAAACCCATAAGATGCCATTAGTCCTGATTTATAAGTATATTGACCTATCCCACCAAGAACTCTTTCTGCCCCTGCAAGTCCTGCAAGTAAACCAGAAATTCCCATAGTTAAAATAAGTATCCATTTTACATTAATTCCAGCATTTTCTGATGAAGTCAGATTATGTCCTACAGCTTTAATTTCATATCCTAAAACTGTTTTTTGGAAAATAAACCAAATAACTATAGCAGCAATAATTGCAATTACAAATCCAAAGTTTAATGAAACTTTTGTACTTTCCATTAGAAGAGGTAATCTAGCTAACTCTCCTACAGGTGGAGTTTGAGGACTTGGTCCATTAGGTCCTCCTGCTTTTAGTGGATAATTTAAGCAATATTGCTCAAAAGCTCCAGCTATGTAATTAAGCATAATTGTTGTGATTACTTCATGTATTCCCAATTTTGCTTTTAAAAATCCTGCAAAAGCTGAAAATAAAAATCCTGCTAAAGCTGCAATTATAATTACTACAACTATATTATTTATAATTACATTTTGAACAAAAGCTCCTATTGTAACTGCTGCAAGTCCTCCAGCAAGTACTTGTCCTTGAGCTCCTATATTAAATAATCCCGCTTTAAATCCAACTAATAAAGACAAACCTGTAAATATCATTGGAGTAGCTTCTGTTAAAGTTTTGGCAATCTCTCTTTTACCAAAGAAAGCTCCTTTAAACAAGTAACCATAAGCTTCTACCGGACTTTGTCCTAAATAAAGGATAATCCCTGCTCCTATTAATAGAGCTATTAATACTGCAAGAACAGGTATCAATAATTCTTTTATATTATTTTTCATTTAGTCTTCCTCCTGCCATTAATATTCCAAGTTTTTCTTCTGTGGCATCTTTTCTATCTATAATATCCATTATTTTACCGTGGAACATTACTGCTATTCTGTCGCTAAGATTCATAACTTCAGATAGCTCAGCAGAAACCACTAATATTGCATTTCCTCTTGTTTTTTCTTGAAGTATCATATTATGAATAGACTCAATAGCTCCAATATCAACTCCTCTTGTAGGTTGAGAAGCGATAATAAATCTATGATCTTTTTCAAGTTCTCTGGCAACTATTACTTTTTGTTGATTTCCTCCAGACATTCTTCCAAATAAAATATTTGGTTCAGCAGGTCTTATATCATATTTACAAATTAAATCATCTGCATCTTTTCTCATTTTTGCAAAATCTAAAGTAATTTTATTTTGAGAAGTATATTTTTCTCTATGAACTCCCAATGCTAAATTATTTTCTAAGTCAAATTGACTAACAGCAGCTCTTTTATGTCTGTCTTCAGGAATATGAGCAACTCCACCTAATGTAATATCTTTAGGTCTTTGATTTGCACAAGCTTTACCATCTACTACTATAGTTCCCGATTCTACTTTTCTAAGACCAGTTATAGCCTCTATAAGTTCTGTTTGTCCGTTACCTTCTACCCCAGCAATTCCAAACACTTCTCCCTCTCTGATTTCAAAAGAGATTTCATCTACTGCAGGTAATCCTTTATCATTTTTTACTAATAGATTATCCACTACTACAAGCTCTTTTCCAAGAGTCACATCAGGTCTTTGAACATTAAATAAAACTGCCCTACCAACCATCATATTAGCAATAATCTCTTTAGTAGCATCCTTTGTAGAAATATTTCCTACATCTTTACCTCTTCTTATTACTGTGATATTATCTCCAATATCAAGTACTTCTTGAAGTTTATGAGTAATGAATATTATTGTTTTACCTTCAGCTATAAGATTATCCATTATTTTATAAAGTTCTTTTACCTCCCCAGGTGTTAGAACAGCTGTAGGTTCATCAAATACTAAAAGATTTGCTCCCTTAAAAAGTATTTTTAAGATTTCAACTCTTTGTTGCATTCCTACAGATAACTCATTTATATAGGCATCAGCATCTATTGCCAATCCATATTTTTCAGATACTCTTTTTACTTCTTCTCTAGCTGCATTAAGGTCAAGTTTCATCCCTTTTTTAGGTTCAACCCCTAAAATCATGTTTTCTGCAACTGTAAGTGTTGGAACAAGCATAAAATGTTGGTATACCATTCCAATACCTAATTTTGCTGCTTCTCCTGGCCCATTTATTTCTACTTTATTTCCGTGAAAATATATCTCTCCAGAAGTAGGTTGATAAAGTCCATTTAATATTTGCATAAGAGTAGATTTACCCGCACCATTTTCCCCAACAATTGCGTGCTTTTCTCCCTTTGCTATTCTTAGAGTAACGTCATCATTCGCAACAACTTTTCCACCAAGAAATGTTTTTCTTATGTTTCTCATTTCCAAAATATAGTTCTCCACAGAAAACCTCCTAAAAATTTGTATATACGTTATTCACTCAAATTATTATTGTTATTACTTAGGTATTTAGAAAAGCCTTGACCGCCTTAGTTTCAAA
>JAGNSM010000020.1:4463-18259 GCA_017988045.1 Fusobacteriaceae bacterium | reverse complement strand
CTTATACCTGAATAATTACTTATTGTTTACCTATTTTTTCAACTATTTTAGCTACCCATCTACAGAAATCTGCACCTGTTCTTCTTGCTACTTCCATAACATCTTCGTGAGAATGTGCTTTTGTTGCGATTCCCGTTGCCATATTTGTAATACAAGATATTCCAAGCACTTCCATTCCAAGATAATTGGCTACCATACTTTCTGGCACAGTCGACATCCCAACTGCTGAAGCTCCATTTTGTTCGTATACTCTTATTTCTGCTGCTGTTTCATAATAAGGACCAGTTACTCCTACGTAAACACCTTCTCTATATTTTACACTAATTTCATCAGCTATATTTTTAGCTTCTGCAATAAGAGATTTTTTATATACTTCACTCATATCTGGGAATCTTACCCCAAATCTCTCATCATTATGACCAATTAATGGATTAGTTCCAAACCCATTTATAAAATCTGTTATTATCATTAGTGTTCCTGGATCAAAAGTTCTGTTAATTCCTCCAGCTGCATTACTTACAATAATTTTTTCTATCCCAAATTGTTTAAATACAAATACAGGATATGTAACTGTTTTCATGTCATAACCCTCATAAAAATGGAATCTACCTTTCATAGCAACCACTTCTACCCCACCAATTTTACCAAAAACAAGTTTCCCTGCGTGTCCGGCAACTGTTGATACAGGAAAATTAGGAATATCTTTATAATCCACTTCTACCTGCTCTTCAATATAATCTACCAAATCACCTAATCCAGACCCAAGTATTACCGCTACCTTTGGTCTATACGTTGTTTTCCCCTTTAAAAACCCCACAGTTTCGCTTACTTTTTCAAATAACATAGTGTCCTCCTATAATACTTTTTCATATAAGTCTCTGTCAACTTTTCTAAATCCAATTTTTTCAAGATACTCTTTGTGTTTCTCATGTAAAGCTTTACTATAAACTTTTTTATATCCTTTTTTTACAAGTTCTTCTGTATTTTCTTCAAAAAAGTACTTACCTAACTTAAAATCTCTATATTCTTCTGTTACAAAATCAACTTTTATTTTTAAAGTTTCTTTTTCTTCAGTTCCTACGAGGATTCCAGCAGTATGATTGTTTCTTAACATAAAAAATACTTTTTGTCCTTGTTCATGCAAATTATCTCCAAATAATTCTGTCAACTCTTTGCTATTATTAGAGTAAAAATGTTCAAGAAGTTCAGAATCTTCGCTTACTTCCACTAATTTGAAGACCTCTTTTTTCTTATAAAGCTTTGTTAAATAATATAAATTTATAACGACTATCCCAAAGTTTAAAAATGCTGTCGGTACCGAATGAAGCATTAATCCATAAATTGTAAACAGTATAGATCCTGTCATATTTATCACACGCAATTTCATTATAGAGCTCATAGTAAGAGATATTAAAATTACGATAGACGACACATATCCAAACAAATCTAAAAAATTCATATTCCACCTCAACCTTTAATTTTTTCAGAACCTCTTAAAATTAGTTCTGGTACTATATGTATTTTATTTACTGCTGCTGTTTTATCAGTCATTCTATTAAGCAAAAGTTTAAAAGCTTTTTGTCCCATTTCTTTTGGGTTTTGGCTAACTACCGTTACTTTTATTCCCAATTCATATAGAATTTTAACGTCATCAAAGGCTACAAGAGAAATATCTTTCCCTATAAGCTTCTTTTCCTCGTTGATTACCTTAATAGAAGCTAAGTTTATGTTAGTATTTCCTGCAATAATTGCTTTGGGCATGCCGTCTATTTTAACATATTCTTTAAGTTTTTCATAGGCAGTTTCTACATTATTAAAGTCAGAATAAATTATGTTGTTTTCGTCTATTTCTATATTGTTATCTACTAAAGCATTTTTGTAACCCTTTACTCTATTATAAGCAACTATTGAGTTTTTAGCACCTGTTATAAGCGTAATTTTCGTATGTCCATTTTTTATTAGAGTTTCTGTTAATAGATAACTAGCCATAATATCGTCAGTAAAAACTCCATCATAATTAAGGTTTTCTATGTATTTATTAATAAGCACTAATGGTATATTCATATTCTTAATATTTCTTCTCAAAATATCTACTTCATCTTTTTTTACTGCACTTATAAGAAGCATCCCTTTTATTCTTTGTTCTCTTAGCATTTTCATAGCTTTCAGTTCTTTTTCCAAAGATTTATCTGAGTTAAAAAACACAATACTTAAACCATTATTATTAGCTTCTTCCATAACCCCTTTAATAAGCTCAATATAAAATGAATTGCTAATATCAGGAACTACTACACCAATTACATCTGACTCTTTTCTTGAAAGGCTTCTTGCTAAAGCATTTGGAACATAGTCAAGTTCTTCTATAGCCTTTATTACCTTGTCTCTTGTTTCATCTTTTACTTTACCACTATTATTAATTACCCTTGAAATAGTAGCTACCGAAACACCACACATTTCAGCTATTGTTTTGATATTCATATTTTACCACCCTTATGTAAGCCCTTACATTTTTTCTTAGTATATTTTTACTATTTTTTTTATAATTTGTCAATATATATTTTAAATTTTGTTCATATATTGATTATATGATTCATATTCCGTATGTTAATGTGGTTTTAGATGATTAAAATTAGTTTATTATAAACATGCAATAAAAAAGTTATACCAATTTTAAGTATAACTTTTTAAGTATATTAGAATTCATTATCTACAATTAATCCAATTTCATCAGCAAGTTCTTTAATGACAGAAATTACTAAGGCATTTCCCATACAGAAATATGTTTGACTATCAGTCATAAATTTTGTAGTCCAATTATCTGGAAAACCATTAATTCTTTCGCATTCTACTGGGGAAAGTTTTCTTAATCTTTTTGTAATGATATCCTCAATAACATGAGTGCTTCTATTACTGCTTCCCTCGCTAGTTAACATCGTTCTTGCTGGTTTATATAAAGGGTCAGGGAATGCAATCCCTCCCTCTCTAAAAATATATTTGAATCCTTCTTTGGAAGTTCTTTCTATGGCTTTTCCGCCTTTCATATACTCCCATTTATGCATATCAGATTCTTTTATAAAGTATTTTTCCTCAACTTTATCTAAAACTATATCTTTTAGTAGTTTTGGAGTAGTTATCATCTCTTTTGGGATTACTTTAGTAGTATGGATAGTTCCATTCATCATTAAACCACTATTTTCAAATCCAAATTCAAAAGTATCTGAAACACTTTGAATATTTTTATCAAGCTTTATATTTTTAATATGTGAACTATCTGCTAAAACAGGAAATTTCTTTGCAAACAAACCAAGATCAAAAATAATATCACTAGCTGTTTTTTTCTCTATACTATGACCATATTTAGTAGTTTTTTTATATGCAAAAATAAATGTTCTTCTTCGTCTTTGAACAAAGCCATATTCAGCAGCATTTATAACACGCCATTCTACATTGTATCCAAGATTATTTAAACAGGCTAACATAATTCCAAAATCTCTTCCTCTTTGATTAGTTGGAGATTTTAATAACCTATCAACATTTTCCAATAATATAAATGGCATTTTATTGGACTTAACTATTCTTTCTATCTCCCACCATAATACACCTTTTTTCCCATGAATTCCTGCTGCACCTGTACTTGCCACAGAGTAATCTTGACAAGGAAATCCCCCTACGAGAACAGTAGAAGATGGTATTTCAGAAATAGGTACTTCTGCTATATCTGTATTTGAAAAAGGAGTTATTCCTCCTTTATCTTTAAAATTTCCTTCATAACAATTATATGCAAATTGATTCTTTTTATTTGGTTCCCATTGATTTGCAAATAAAGTTTTCCAATTAGGGTTAGAACCTTCAAATCCTAATCTAAATCCTCCAACTCCCGCAAATAATTCAACAATAGTTTTTTCCATAAAACTTTTCCTCACTTTAACTTTAATATATAGCAATACAGTTTAACTTATTTTACAAAAAAGATCAAGCTTTTTTTAGTTATTAATAATTTTTTCAATATATTTTCCACTTAACCAAAAACTCTGTTTTGTAAATCTATCTCCATTTGGTAAAAGAAGTGTATCTTCCCTATCTCTAGCATGGGGTCTTACATGAACAACATTATATTCTAATTTAGAAGAAGGAAAATCATTAAATACTTTATTACCTCTTTTTTCTCTCGGAACTCCTTGTAGAATAACTTCTTTTGTTTTTTCCCAAGTTTTACGGACATCTTTTTCTATAGTTTCTATAGGCATATTCCATAAAATTATTTTTTCTAATCTTAATGATATAATTTTCTCTTCATCGTCTAATTTTTTATATTCTTCATTTTTGCAATTCATTTTGAATACTACAAAAAGAAATTTTGTAGATTCAAACATCTCTTTTAATTCAGAGTTATCCCATTCTTCATTAGCTAATTCAATAAAATTAAAAGCTGGAAAAGATAAACTTTCAGGCATTTTATCATTATTATCTATTCTGAAAACTTTAGTTTTGATTCCTGCCTTTTCTAGCTCAATAATTGTAGAATCACCTTTCCCACCTAATATTTTATTTACTACTGTATTATAGAATTGTTTAGAACCCAAGTTTAACTCTATATTTAATAATTCATAAATTTCTTTTAAAGACTTTTGATAATATTTAGAAAACCGTTTGTATAAACTTTCTTCTACACTAATATCCATTGGTGACATAAGCTTAATGTAGTTTTCTTTATGCTGATTTTTTTTGTTATAAAGTTCACTAATTATTGAATTGACATAACTACTTTTGAAACAAAATGCCCTTTGAGAAGCTTTTTCACTATTATATGGTTGTTCTCTCATGGAAGTTAAAGCTGTACTCCCTTTTGTACAAGCACCTAAATATAAAGTATCTCCTTCTGATAGATTATGTGCTTCTCCAATTTTGACTTTATTTACGATTTTTTCCCAATCAGATTGAATAACTTTCATATCATCTATGGATGGCTCCCATAGTTCTATTAATTTAAAGACGTAATCAAGCTTATCAGTATCTTTTTGGTATAGATAAAACATTAAAAGAAGCTTAATTTTATTTTTTAAAGAACAGTTATCCCATGTTTCATTGACTATGGATAAATAGTTTATGATTGTTATCACGATTCTTTCTTTAGCACTATATCCTAATTTAAGTCTCAAATCTTTTGAATTAGAATTTTTTTTAATCTCTTTTAAAGGTGCAACTTTTAACTCTCTATTTAAATGCAAAAAATCTGCTTCTTGTCTTGAATTTAATTCATAACCAAAAAATAATTTTTCAATAATTTGTCCTAGTCCACCTTTACCATTTAATTCATTATCATTTAATATTTTTTCATCTATTAAGTCTTTTATTGAATGATTCTCTAAATTTTTAGAAAATATTAATAAGTCCCTTTCAGTTTCAAAATATTGTTCTTTAATTTCATTTATTAATTTCATGGAGAACTCCTTGTAATAGTCAATGATGATTTTAATCTAATTTCTAAATAAATTCTATTTATTATACATTTTTCTAAATCCGTAATCAATCAAATACTCAACTGTTCACTAGTTTGATTCTATAATATTAATTTGAAAACAAAAACCACTAAGTATCAACTTAATGGTTTTAATGGTTTTCATAATTTTATAATCTAAGCTCTGATGCTATTCCATATTCATCACCTAGTTGGACAACTAGTCCACTAGATGTCAAATCTGTTAAAATCTCCTCCAAATAAAAAAGCTCAATATCTGTATACTTTTCCAATTCCTCAATAAGCAGAGTTTTCTCTAAAGTTCTAAAACGGCCTACCTTATCCCAAAGCACAATAAAGACTAATGAATGATTTCCCACTAAATTAATTGCTTTCTCTCTAAGAAGTAATCCTAAAGCCTTATCTACTTGACAGGTATTATTTTTTATATTTTCTGGACATAGTTCTTCTGAACATATATTTTCCAAAAGATTAGGAAGTTTTATAATATAACTCTTGTAATGTTTAACAAGTTTTACACTCTGACTTCTTAGTCTTTTCCATTTTTGTCCTACTTTAAAATCGTATTTTACATCTTCTCTTTCTCTTATTTGTCCTCTAAGTGTTTCTGTATATATAGAAGATAGTACATATTTAGAAATTTCTGGAAAAATTTCACTTAATTCATGTTTTAAATTCTTATAACAAAGATTTGATTCTAGTAAGCTTATCATATTAACACCTCTTTAAAAGTTTTCTCCTTCAATAACAGGTATAGATCTGTGTCCTAATCCAATTACCACTTCATTCAAGTGAAGTAAACCAATACTAAAAAATACTGCAATACTTATGTGCTCTCCTTTTCTTGCTATTCCTACCTTTCCTCCTACGTTTAGACCGTTAGTTCTTGCACTTATCTGAAATAGTGCCTCTCTAACTGCTCCAGCTACTGCACCATCATGCAAATGAATATCTTTTATGATGTTCTTTCTCTTTGATGCAACTAAAGTATTTTCTATAATCTTAGAAGTCATATCTGGCAACTTGCCACCTACATCTACTGCTGTACAATAGAATCCTTGATTTCCATACTCCTTTGCTAGTGCATTTTCTTCTTCTCTCGTAGAAAGTGCCATTTTTATAGCAATTTTTGCTACATCTGTAGTTTTGTTTTCCAAACTTACAACCTCCATTTTATCTAACTAATTACATTTTATTATATTTTCTTCAGTTTGGAAATATTTTTTTTAATTATTTTTAATTATTTCATTTTTTTTAGAAAAAATATGCCAGTTTTCAGTATTATTTGTAATTTTTTATGTCATCTTTAAAAGTAGAATTATTTAAAGTTTTCGATACTTCTACAAAAATATCAACTATATTTCCATCAAATTGTTGCCATTTATTATTTTTTAATTCTATAATAGCTTCCTCTATATTCAAAGTTTTTCTATAGCTTCTATTAGATGTCATTGCATCAAAAGAATCAGCTACTGCAAGGATTCTAGAAATTAAAGAAATTTTCTCTCCACTAAGTCCATCTGGATATCCTTTTCCATCCCATCTTTCATGGTGCGCTCTAACAATTTCTGCCATCTCTACAAGACTACTAACTTTATTAAGAATATTATAACCAAATTCTGAATGCTTTTTTATTTGTTCATATTCTATCGAACTTAATTTGGATTTCTTTGTTAATATACTATCAGGAACTCCAATTTTCCCAATATCATGAAGATGTCCCGCAAAATGACAAAGTTCAATTTCTCTATCACTTAATTTCATTTTTTCTGCTATTAATATTGCATAATGTGCTACTCTTGTAGAATGCCCTCTTGTATAAGTATCTTTTGTCTCAAGTATTTCAACAAAACTTTCTATAAATTCATGAAAATCTATTTTCTCTAAATACATATAACCTCCAATATTTTGAATTACAAATAATTATATGTTTCATGTCATCATATGTCAATAAAAATTAGGATTTTTCTATTAAAGAATATTTAAAGGAAATTTAAGCGAGTCTTTTAATATAAATAATAGAGGTGTTGCATATGAAAAAATTTGAAGAGGAAAAATTAGAAAATTTATTTTTAGAGAAAAAATTTACAAAAGAAAGTCATAAAACTCTTTTTTATTTGCAAGAAATACAAAATGAATTTGGATATCTTTCTTATGAGCATATGAACTATTTAGCAGAGTTTCTTGATATTCATAACTCTCAAATTGAAAGTATCGTAAGTTTCTACAAATTTTTTAATTTAGAAAATGTAAAATATACAATAAGAATTTGTCACACCATATCTTGTGACCTAAAAAATAAGGATAGAATTATAAAAGGATTCGAAAATGAATTAGGAATACAAATGGGTGAAATAACTGCGAACAGAGAATTTCAACTTTCATTTTGTAGCTGTCTTGGCATGTGTGATAGAGCTCCCGCAATACTTATAAATGACAGGCTTTTTTCAAAAGTAAGTCCTAGTCAAATCCCTCAAATTATTGAAGCTTGTAAAAATAATCGTCTCAATGAGGACTTTCCAGAAACAATAATTAGCACTGTCCATTTTGAAAATAGATTAATAATAACTACACATAAAGGAATTTCTATAAAAAATGCACTTAAAAACTCCCCTGATGAAATATTGCAAACATTAAGAGAAGTGAATTTAAGAGGGAGAGGAGGAGCAGGATTCCCAACTTGGAAAAAATGGGAACTAGCTAAAATTAGTCCAGACACAACTAAGTATGTGGTATGTAATGCGGATGAAGGGGAACCTGGAACTTTTAAAGATAGATTTCTTTTACACAAATATTTTGGAAAAATAATTGAAGGTATGATTATTGCAGGATACACCATTGGTGCTCAAAAAGGAATTATTTATTTGCGCGGCGAGTATTTATATCTAGTTCCCACAATAAAAAAAGTGCTTAAAGAATATGAAACTGATAAATTATTAGGAAATAATTTTGAAATTGAACTTAGAATGGGAATGGGAGCTTATGTTTGCGGAGAAGAAACTGCTCTTATTGAATCACTCGAAGGGAAAAGAGGAGAACCCCGTAATCGCCCTCCATATCCTATCGATACTGGGTATCTTGATAAACCAACTATTGTTAACAATGTAGAAACTTTCTATGATATAGCTCTCATTTTTGAGTTAGGAAATGAATATTTCAATAAATTTGGAACTAAAGATTCTAGAGGTCTAAAGTTATTTTCTGTATCTGGAGATTTGGAAGCAGAAGGAGTTTATGTAATTCCATATGGGACTACATTGCAAGAATTAGTTGAAATGACTCGAGCTAAAAATATTTATGCAATTGTGGTTGGGGGAGCTCAAGGGGAAATCATCAAAAAAGATGATTTTAATAAAATATTGGCTTTTGAAGCTTTACCTTCTGGAGGTTCAATTATTCTGCTTAATAAAAACAGGGATTTGCTTACTGTTTTGCAAAATTTTCTCGAATTTTTTGTCGAAGAATCCTGTGGTCAATGTACTCCATGTAGATTGGGAGTAAACGAGTTACTTAATGGAGTTATTGAGCTAAAAAAAGGTAAACTTTCACTTAATAAATTGAATAAACTTATTGAGTTAGCCAATACAATTAAGCTTAGTTCAAAGTGTGGATTGGGAACTGGAAGTGTTAATGGATTTTTATCCTTAGTAGAAAATTTCAAAGAAGATATTCTCGGAAGAATAGAAGGTGAGAAACATGGAAATAGCTAAATCAGAAAAAACCTATGACCCTTGTGAATCAAAAGATGAATCATGCCTATTAGAACAAATCCCTATAACAATAGATGGCAAAAATTATATCGCTAATAAAAGCCAAACTATTGTTGAAATAGCTAAATTAAACGGAATTATAATTCCAACTCTATGTTATCATCCTGATTTAAAATTAGGTGGAATTTGTAGAATTTGTGTAGTCTCTGTTGAGGGAAAATTAGAAACTTCTTGTTCATATAAAATAGACAAACCAGTCAATATAGTAACTCACAACGAAGAAATACGTCAAGTAAGAAGAAATCTTTTGGAACTCATTCTTTCCAATCATGTTGGTGAATGTTACAGTTGTATTAGGAATAATCATTGTGAACTTCAAACTCTCGCTGCTGAATATGGAATTACTGAGCTTTCTTTCCAAAGAAAAAATCCTACTCCAAAAATAGAATCAAATCATCCTATTATTAGAGATATGGACAAATGTATATTATGTAGACGTTGTATCAGAACTTGTTTAGATTTACAAAATGTAGGAGTATATGGAGTGCATGGTAGAAGTATTGAAAGTGCCATTGAAACTTATAAATGCTCACCTATGGAAGAGACTAACTGTATTAACTGTGGTCAATGTATTAATCGTTGTCCAACTGGTGCTTTATCCGAAAGAGATGATACTGAGAATATTTGGAAAGCCTTAAATGACCCTGAAAAATATGTTATTATTCAAACTGCCCCTGCCCCAAGGGCTGGAATCGGTGAACTTTTTGGATTGGAAGCTGGAACTCCTTTAACTGGAGAGCTTACTGCTACTCTAAAAAAATTAGGATTTAGTAAAGTCTTTGATACTTGTTTAACTGCTGATTTGACTATTATTGAAGAGGGAACTGAACTTTTAAGAAGAGTTTCTTCAAATGAAAATCTTCCTATGTTTACTTCTTGTTCTCCCGGATGGGTAAAATTTATTGAACATTTTTATCCAGAGATGCTTCCACATCTTTCTTCTGCCAAATCTCCACAACAAATGTTTGGAGCTATATTAAAAACTTACTATGCAGAAAAAGAAGGAATTAATCCTAAAGATATTGTTTCTGTTGCTTTAATGCCCTGTACTGCCAAAAAATATGAGGCAAATCGTCCAGAAATGAACTCTAGCGGTTATCGTGATGTAGACTATGGAATAACTACTAGAGAAATCGGAAAAATGATAAAAGAAGCAAGAATTGAACTTCCAAAAATTGAAAAATCTGAATTTGATGAATTTTTTACTGGTGAAAGTGGTTCAGGTGTAATTTTTGGATATTCAGGTGGAGTCCTAGAATCAGCATTAAGAACTATTTATGATTTGGTTACTGGAAATACTCATGTCAAGACATCAGACTTATTCAAAATATATAATATATCAGAATTTTCAGAAATAAAATGTATAGATATAACTATTGATAGTATTGGCGCTGTGCCTCCATTACTTCAAAAACATTTTAATTCTTTTGAAAGTTTGACAGGGGCTACCATCAAAACAGCTATAGTTCATGGAACTGCCAATGCAAAAAAAATTCTTGATAATATAAATAATAAAGGTATCTTCAGTACTTTTCATTTTATAGAATTTATGGCATGTCCCGGTGGCTGTCTAGGAGGCGGAGGACAACCAATTCCTACGAACAAAGAAATAAGAGAAAAAAGAAAGAATGCAATTATTTCTATTGATGAAAATAGTGTTATAAGAAAATCTTATGAAAATCCTAGTGTTATAAGGTTATACAATGAATTTTTAGACGGCTACCCAAACTCAAATATTGCTCATAAATATTTGCATACTAAATACACTAAAAGGTATAATAATGAAGAATAGCTCTATAGCTATTAATAAACAGATAAAAAAACGGAGGTTTCATTATGCCGCATATAAGATGTAGAGGATTAGAATTTGAAACAGTAAAAAAAATTAGTACTTCCCTTGTTGATGGTCTTACTAATATTATAGAGTGTGATAGGTCATGGTTTACTGTAGAATTTATAGAAAGTACTTTCATAAGTGATGGAAAAATATCTAATGGCTATCCTTTTATTGAAATTTTATGGTTTAATCGTGGTCAAGATGTAAAAGATAAAGTTGCCAAGTTTACAACATCTCTTTTGGAAAAAGATAGCAATTACCCTGCAATTACAGTAATTTTTACTGATTTAAAAGGCGAAGATTACTATGAAAATGCAGAACATTTCTAGTTGAAGAATATTTTAAAACCGCATAAGTCAGAGTAATAATAATTTTTTTAAATCTCAAAAAAGCTGAATTTATTTTCAGCTTTTTATATTTTTAAAGTAACTACTCAGGCATCATTAAAACCTTACTCTACCTGCTCCCACCTCTAAAAAAAAGGCGGACAAAGCGCAGAATCTTTTCATTCTACAATAGGTTTATCTTAGAAAAGATAACCGCCAACAATAGAGGAACTGAGTTCTTGATTTTTTTATATTTCTGTATAATCTTATATACCTGAGCAGTTACTTTTTAAATTTATATAGTTTTTCTAATTTTCTTTGGAGAATATTTCTGCAACTATTGTCTGTACACAGCCATACTCTTTGTGAATAAAAAATACATGTTGGCTAAATATATAAATTAAAGTATAATATATATCTAACTTTAATTTACGGAGGTCATCATGTCTTCATCGAAAAACAAAATGGGTGCTTTAGCACTTGCGTTAATGGTATTTACATCAGTTTATGGTTTTGCAAATATTCCCTTAGCCTTTTATAAAATGAGTTATTCTTCAATTCCTTATTTTATTATTGGTGCTTTACTTTACTTTGTCCCTTTTTCACTTATGATAGCTGAAATGGCTCAATCATTTAAGTCTCGTCAAGGGGGAATCTATACTTGGATGGAAGAATGTGTAAATACTAAATGGGCATTTACAGGAATTTTCATGTGGTGGATTTCATATGTTGTATGGATGGTAGGAAAATCAACTACAACATGGATACCACTTTCTTTTCTAATGTTTGGAAAGAATTTATTTACCGACACCAATATAAGAAACCTTATTGGCATAAGTTCTTCACAATTTTTTGGAATTATTGGAATTATCTACGTAATCATTGCAACTCTAGTGGCAATCAAAGGAATTAAAGGTGTTGCCAAACTTGCTTCTATTGGTGGAATTGCGGTTGTTGCTTTAAACTTAATGCTTTTCCTAGGAGGAATAATAGTTTTGGCTACAAAAGGTTTAAGCTTTGGAGAAACAAATCTTAACCTATTTCAGTCGCCAAACCCTAATTTTGCTTCATCAATTGCTGCATTAGGATTTCTTGTATATTCTATTTTTGCTTTTGGAGGAATGGAAGCTTCAGGAGGACTAATTGATGACGTTGAAAATGAAAAATCATATACTAAAGGAATGCTTGTTGCAGGACTTATTATTTCTGTTGGATATGCTTTGGGAGTATTCTTTGTTGGAACTTTTACCAACTGGCAAGAAGTTATGAATGCAACTGATGTTAACGGAGAGAAACTTGTAAACAATGCAACTGTAACTTATGTGGTTGTTGGACAATTAGGTTTGACTTTGGGAAAAATATTTGGAATGGAAAATCCTATTTTCTTAAAAGAAGCTTTTGCTAGATTTGCAGGATTAGGAATGTTTTGTGCTTACATTGGTGCTTTCTTCACTCTAATTTATGCTCCTTTAAAACAAATGATAGAAGGAACACCAAGTAAATTATGGCCTGCAAGATTGGGTGAGATTGATAAAAAAACTGGAACACCTAAAAGAGGTTTAATTGCACAAGGACTTTTAGTTGTAATAATGATTACTCTAATCACTTTTGGAGGTTCTGGCGCTTTAAAATTCTTTGAAACTTTGCAAAATATGACTAATATTGCAATGACTTTACCATACTTATTTATATCAATAGCTTATATCAAGTATTTGAAAAACGACAAAATAGAAAAGCCTTTTAGAGTTCTTTCAAAAAATATAAAAATTGGACTTTTAGCTGGTTGGGCAGTTACTTTAGTTGTTGCCTTTGCCAATATTTTTTCAGTAATTGATTTAGACTCAGCAGACACTGGTATTATGGGATTAAATATTCCATTTGTTTATGACCAATATATTTTGGGTCCTGTAATTTTTGCTATTATTTCGTATTTAATTGTACATAATTACGAAAAACGTAAATAATATTAATTTTAGGTTTAACAAGAGTGGCGAGGGCGGTAGTCCTCGTATTTATGACCTATTGTCATACCGACAAAAAGGTATCTTGAGATTTCTCGTACCTCGAAATGACAAATTGTTGAAAAAATAACCCATTCCTTGTTTTTGTTTCCCTTTAAAAAGGGCACCTTAGGGGGAGACTTCCTAAGTATCTTTGTTCAGAGTTGGTTTTCCCACTTCGAAGCTCCTCAATAGGTTTCACTTAAGGTAAGGGAAACCGCTAAAAAGGGAAGAGTTATGAAACTTTTAAAAATTTAATAACTTTATACAGGGTGTTGATGATATTGCGCCCCCGCAATCCATCATCTCCTCGCACCGAATAGGTGCAGTACTCTATTTCAACAAAATTCTTTTGCAAATAATTTTTAAATATTAACTACTAAA
>JAGNSM010000020.1:0-4363 GCA_017988045.1 Fusobacteriaceae bacterium | reverse complement strand
ATAACTTTATACAGGGTGTTGATGATATTGCGCCCCCGCAATCCATCATCTCCTCGCACCGAATAGGTGCAGTACTCTATTTCAACAAAATTCTTTTGCAAATAATTTTTAAATATTAACTACTAAAAAAATAAAAAAAGAACAGGTATGTTTTTAACATAATCTGTTCTACTCTGTTTATCTTAATAAAATCAACTAATTATTTTTTTTCCTTGTTTAATTTATATACATTTTTTTCTATATTTTGAGTTAGTGAATTAAAAGATAATGGTTCATCAAAATAATACCCTTGGAATAAAGAAACTCCTAAATCTTTTAACAATTCAAATTGTTCTTCATATTCAACACCTTCAGCAATAACTTCCAAATCTAAAGTTTCCGCAATAAGCATTACAGCTTGAACTAAAGCTTTATCTCCTTTACTATTTACGATATTGTCGACAAAACTTTTATCAATTTTAATTTTGTCTATTGGAAGATTTTTAAGGTGCCCCAATGAAGAATATCCAATTCCAAAATCATCTATAGCAACAGTTACACCCAATTTTTTATAATCATTAATCAAATTAATACTTTCATCTAAATCCATTATAGCAGTACTTTCTGTAATTTCTATTTCTAAAAAATCTTTTGATTTTCCATATTTTGCTAAAAGGTCTATATAATCTCTTTCCAAAAATTGCTTTATAGAAAGATTTAATGCTAATTTTAGATTATGCTTTTTCAATAATGGCTCAGCTTCAAGTATAGCTTTTTTCAATATTATTTTTTCAATATCTTTAATAAAACCAACGTCTTCAGCAATTGGAATGAATACTCCTGGATTAATGATATTTCCATCTTTATCACGCCACCTAGCAAGAGCTTCTACCCCAATAATATTTCCTGTTTTAGTAGAAATTTGTGGTTGATAATACACAATAAAATCTTCATTTTTTACTGCTTCTTTAAGTTCTTGTTCTATTCTTATTTTTTCTTCTATTTGATTTTCTAAGTCTTTATTATAAATTGAAAATTTATATCCACTTTTTTTTGCATAATTTAACGCTTCAAATGATTTTTTTAGTAAAGTGTCAAAATCAAGACTACTGTCACAGATAACAAGTCCAGCAACGCTACTTATATATATAGAACGATTATGTAGTTTAATAGATTGCATTACTTTTTCTAGAAGTCTATTAATTATTCTATTTAAAAACTCTATTTCCTTAAAGTTATTTAAGAGAATAACAAATTCATCTGCTGAATAACGTCCAATTATATCATTTTTACGGAGAGTTTGTTTTAGTCTTCTTGCAATTTTTTTTAATACAAAATTCCCCATTTTTAAACCATAAATTTCATTAATTTTTTTGAATGCAGTAAGATTTATAGTTAAAAGAGCTGTTTTTTTATTATGTTTATTAGCTTCTGTAATTATAAAATCCATTTCATCTAAAAGTAATTTACGTTCTAACAATTCAGAAGTATGATCATAAGAAATTCTTTGAATCTCACGATCTATTGGAGTAAAATTACAGAGGATTCCTCTTAATTCATTTCCAAACTCATATTTTTTGTAAACATACTCAATTTTTTGGTCATTTTTTAGTTCAATAATTCCGAGAAATTCGTCATGTTTCTTAAATTTATTCTTAAGTAAAGTAAAAAGGGCTGAACTATTTTTAACTTGTCTTAATATTTTTAATAGGAACACTCTATATGACTTAATCTCATTATATTTCAAATCAAAAATTCCTAGAAATCTTTCTGTAAAAAACAACTCTCCAGAAAGTTCATCTAGGTATAATAAAGCTTCCCCTTCACTTTTAATATAGGAATCAATAAGTGAATTTATTTCATCATCACTAGTTTGTACTACAAAGATAGATAATAAAGATTTTTCGTGTAGAATAAGCGATTTAATAAGAAGAGTCTTATCATCAAAAGTATTAACTTTAATTTGCATATTTGATTTAAAAGAATGCTCAAGGAGCTCTTTAATATTGGAAACACCTGATTTTTCTTCAATAACATCGAAAAAGTTAGAAGATTTATTCTCTGGTGAATCAAATTGAAAATAATCCATAGCGAGACTGTTTATTTCCAAAATCTCAAAATTTGAGTTAAGAACTATTAGGGCTTCGTCTTCAAGTTTGTATTTGTATAGTTTAAGCTTCATTTTCTCTCCCCTAGTTTTATTTAATTTATTATACATTATACTGGATTAAAAGTAAATAATTTCTGTCAGATTTTGGTAATAAATGTCAAGAATTAAACGTAATACAAATATACTAAAATTTATTTTTTCATACACTATAAATATACACCATTTATAAAAAAAAACAATAGATTCTCTGAAATAAAATATTGTATAATTTAACTAGGAGGTATTTTATGACATATAAATGGAAAAATTTTATAAAACCCAAAGATGAAGTATTAAAAAAAATTTTAACTAAAGAAGAATATGAAATAACTCAACAAAGTTATACTGAATATCCTTTTAAAGGAATATATTGGAATCATAAAGAAGAAGGTATTTATGTTGATAAAATTTCTGGAGAACCACTTTTTTCATCTAAAGATAAGTTTGATTCTTCTTGTGGATGGCCTAGTTTCTCAAAGAGTATTGATAATTCTTTTATAAAAGAAATCGATGATGATTCTGACTTTATGCACAGAATAGAAGTTCGAAGTAGATTTAGCGATAGCCATTTAGGACATGTGTTTGATGACGGTCCTTTGCCAGAAGGGATTCGATACTGTATCAATTCTGCAAGTATCAAATTTATCCCGAAAGATAAAATGGTAGAAGAAGGTTATGAAGATTATTTAAATATTTTTGAAAAATAAGGTAACTATTCATACACAATAAAACATTGAAAAAGGAGTATCATGGAAATTTCATTTATAGGTGCAGGTAAAGCAGCACTTAGTCTAAGTAAGTATTTTTTTTCAAAAGGACATACTATTAAATATATCTTTGATATTGATGACACTAAAAGTGCTAAATTTGCTAAAGATATAGGATGCGAAAATGTATCTATTAAATGTATTGTAAAAAATTCTCAAATTATATTTTTAACAGTAAATGATAGTGCAATCTATCCTCTTTGGGATAAAATTAAGAATGGCATTGGAGACAATGAAACTATTTTTATTCATTGTAGTGGAGCAAAAGAAGGAATATATGAAGATAAAACTCTTTATGCTTTACACCCTGCATGTTCAATGACTGGAAATGGAGATTTAGATAAAATTTGTTTTGGATTAGAAAATTTTGGAGATAAAGTAGATTTTATTAAGAATTTTATTGAAAATATGGGTAATAGAGTTATTTTTATTTCTAAAGATAAAAAGAGAGAATATCATTTAGCCAACGTAATGGTATCCAATTTGGTATTATCAATCATCGATAGAGGCGTAAGCTATTTGAAAAATGCAAATTTGAATGAAGATGAAGCCTTAGCTCTCTTAATTCCTTTAGCAAAGCAAAACCTTCTAAATATAGAATCAAAAGGAATAGTAAATTCTATCACTGGTCCTGCAGCAAGAGAGGATTTTGAAGTTTTAAAAAATCATATAGAAATCATCCAAGAAGAAGATAAAAATCTTTATAAATATCTCTCACAAAACATTTTGAATATTCTTGGTAAAAATATAGATATTAATACAAAAATTTGAATCTCTCATTTGAGAGATTTTCTTTTTTCACTTATTTTTCTTTTTTATAATTATCACTTATTAATAGTTGATTATTTATAATTAAATTTTAATATTTAATTTACAATAGTAAAACTTTGAATAATACCTGTTATTCAAAAAATAATATTAACCATTAATAAAACTTGATTAATAAATCCAAATTATTAATTTATTCTTTTATTTCTATATAAAAATTATCGCTCAATATATAGAGGGTAAATAAATATTCTAATACTAAAGGATAAAATAAAAATTCTAGTATATAAATATGTACCTTAGTTTTTTGAGGAGGTCGCTATGTTAAACTTAAATTTATTATCTTATTTGCAATTTTTGATAGCAGGTATCTTGCTATACTTTATTTATTTTTCAATTAAAATTAAAAAAAATAGATTAGCCTTAATATTTTCAATAATGACTTTTCTTGCATTTCAATTTACTATTGGATATGGAATTGAACTACTTGCAAAAACGGAAAATTTAGGTTTATTAGCTGTTAAATATCAGTATCATGGGTTGTCTTTTTTACCTATATTCTGGTTCATTTTTGCTTATAAATTTCATTATAATAAATACCCAAGTTCACAGATAATTATTTTAGTTTCAACAATTCCATTTATAACTTATTTTTTAGTTATGACTAATGAGTTACATTACCTTTATTATAAAAGTTTTA
>JAGNSM010000239.1 GCA_017988045.1 Fusobacteriaceae bacterium | reverse complement strand
CAGATTATATCTTATTTGTTGATAAAGGAAAAATTGTAGAGCATGGATTTGCAAAAGATTTATTTCAAGATCCTAAAACAGAAGAGTTAAAGAAATTCTTTGGTAAGATACTAGAATGGAAAATGTAGAAAAGCCTTCAAAATGGTATAGAATTAATATATTATTTTGGAGGTTTTTTATTACTATTGTTTTTTTTAAGAAGAAATGGTATTATCTTACTAAGGTAATGATTAATTTATCATCACTTAAAACTTTAGATTCTAAGTAAAAAAAATTATTTATAAAACAAGGAGGAATGTATGTCGAAAAAGTTATTTATTAGTATGTTACTTGCTATTTCTTTGGTTTCATGTGGAGGAAAATATAAAGTAGTTATACAAAAAGAAGGGGAAGAGAAAAAAACGGAAGCAGCAGCTACAACTCAAGCAGCAGCACCAGCAGCACCAGCAGTTCAAGAGGTGAAGATTAGCTATCAACAAGAATTACTTGCAAAAATGAGACCATTTGATAAGAACGTAAAAGCTGATTTAAAGAGTGGTGTAGATATGAGTGGAACGGCTTCTAGATCGTTAGAAGGATGGGATGCAGAGCTTAATAAAGTATACAAACTATTAAAAGGAAAATTATCAAGTAGCGAGCAAGAACAACTAAAAATTGAGCAAAGACAATGGATTAAGGAAAGAGATAGAAAAGCAGAAGAGGATTCAGCTGAACTTGGCGGAACAGATGGGGCAATGGTTTATAATATGTCACTTAGTGAGGAAACAAGAAACAGAACTTTAGAATTAGCAAAAATGTATGACGAAAAATAAAATAGGAGGAAAAATGACGAAGAAGATATTATTAGTAGTTTTTTCGCTACTATTTTTAATGAGTTGTGGTGGTAGAACGAAGGCAGAAAAAGAATTTTCAAAATTAATGGAATCGTATAAAAAGGTAGATAGTAGTATAATAATTCCAAATGAGAACAGAACACAAGCGCAAGCTTTTTATGCAGATTTGAAATATAAAATTAATTCTGTTCAAAAATTAGAAGATGAAGTAGTATTAAATGTTACTGTTCAATTACCTGGAATGAATGAAACACAAGACGTGACGTATTCTAGAGTACCTAAAGTTAATCCTTCAGATATAGGGTGGGCAATAGATCCTACTGTCGGAAATAATGCTGACTTTATAGATTTAATGAACAATTCATTTGCAAAATATAGTGGGACAGCAGTTACTCCTACTTCACAAGCATCGACAGTTCAAAATGCACCTCAGCAAACAGGGAATTTATTAATTGAAAACAAAGTTTGGGGATCATTTTCTGAGGCAACAAATCAAATAAGATATAATATGAGTAATCAAGGACTATCAAATACAGAGTTAGTATGTGCAAATACGTATTTGAATAGTAGAAATGCTACTAATTTAGATATTCAATGTCAATTATATAATGGAAATAGTTATATTATTAGAATATACGGAGAAGATAAAATAAATACAATAATTTCTAAATTAAATAGTGGGCAGAGAGAATTTAACTTCCCAACAACTGTATGGTCAGCAGCTGACAATGCGTACTTATATTATAAAGGAAATTAAAACAACAAAAAAGAGGATTTTTAATCCTCTTTTTTTGTTTCTAATAACCTCCACCTTGTGAAGCAGCACCTAATGCTCCTGAAAGTATAGCTCCTATAAAGTACATTGAACCAAAAAGACTTATTGTAAATAATACTATAATTACCACTAGAGCAATTTTCATAGCATCAGAGTACAATGAAAGTCCATTTTTTAAGTCTTCTCCTTCTAAAGTAACCAAAGATTTTTTGTACTCTCCTCCTGATTTGAACATTTTCAATCCAATTATTATAAATGGTACTCCAAGAATTGCAGTAACTATAGGTAGACAATATAATGCTCCATTTATTATTACTATAACACCAATTATTTGTTGCATTAATCCAAGAAAGCCAAGTTTCTTTTTAAATAAAGGATCAAGCTTAATACTGTTATAAGAATCAGTATTTACTGTTTCAAAACTTCTAACTTCTTGAACTGGTCTAACAACTGTTGGTTCTGGAGTACTCACAGGTTCTTGAACAACTACAGGTTCTTGTACATTGGGACTACTAACTACTTCGTTTTCTACTAAATCTGACATAATTCACCTCTTCATTTTTTGTTTATTGTATCATATTTGTTTTTTAATGTCAAATAACTACTTGTTATATTAATATCAAATTTCCAGTGAATTCTTTTCCGTTGTATTTTGCAGTATAAGTACCTACAATATCTTCAGTTTTTGCACTTTTTATTTTAACTGAGTTGTAACAGTCGAGATAGAGTAGATTTTTTGTCAACTTTTCTTCAAACTAAAAACTGCACATCCAACATTAGATGTGCAGTTCATTATTATTAAGAAGGTAGTTGAGAAAGTATTGTACTTATAAAAATAATAAAGAACAGAATTTCAATTACGAGAATTACAACAATCATTATTATATATATTTTCATAGCATCAGAAAATAATATCAATCCTTCTTTTATATCTCCACCCTCTAATGTAAACATAGATTTCTTATATGCTTCTCCTGATCTAAACATCTTTAGACCAATAAATATAAAAGGAACACCGAGTATTGCGCCTATTATTG
>JAGNSM010000094.1 GCA_017988045.1 Fusobacteriaceae bacterium | reverse complement strand
TCTACTTCATAAGCTTGTATAATTTTAATTATATTTTTCTCATCTTTTTCTTTTCTAATTTTTGCTAGAAATTCATCTTGTTGAGCCAATCTACTTATAGAAGACATTAGTTTTAAGACTGTTTTATTCTTAGTTCTACCTGCTACAATCATAAAAATAAGGTCTACCTTGTCAATTGTATGTAATGCTACTATTTCATCTTCAATTGGATTTTTTAATTTAGCAATAATAACAGAAACATCATTATACTCATCAACTCTTGCATGGGGAATTGCAATTCCTTTTCCTATAGCTGTTGGTATCTCATGTTCTCTTTTTATTACTGCATCTTCAATTATCGTTTTGCATGAATTTATAACTTTATCGCATCCAGAAACTTTGGCTATAATAGAATGAATTACATCCTCAATTGTATTTCCTTCAACATTTTCAAAAATAAACTTTTCATCTAAATATGACGATAGTTTCATAAAAAAACCTCCTCTATACACTATATAATTCATATATTCCATCTATACAAATATTTTCCTTGTTTTTTTCTAATATAAGAAATTTATATACTAAAAAAAATCACAAAGACCACAAAGATTAAATTTATTCTTCCCAATAATTTATTCGAAAGTTTATCTTTGTGTTCTTTGTGTACAATTTCTTGTTTCTTAAATATTAATTTACTTTTGGAAAAAATACTACTCCGTAAATAGGTCCTGAATGAGCCCCAATTACTGGTCCAATCTGGAATTTTCCTTTTACTTCTATTCTGCTATTTTTCTCCAAATTTTGTTTGATTTTTTCTCCTATAAGCTGTTCCTCACTGCCTCCACCCCAAATTGGGTATGCAATTAGTTTTCCATGCTTAGAATCATCTTTCAAATATTTTTCAATAGTTGCTATTGCTTGCATCTCTCCTAAAACTTTTTTATGCTGACAAACTTCGCCCTCATCAATTTTTAAGATAGGTTTCATTTTTAAAAATCCTCCAATAAGTGCAGAGGCTTTTCCAATACGTCCACCTTTTTCAAGATATCCTAAATTGTTAACAACAAAATAAGCTTTAGCTTTTTCCCTTGTAAGTTCAACCCATTCTATTATTTTCTCAGAACTTTCACCTTTTTTTGCCATTTTTGCAGCTTCTATTACAAGATGTCCCTGTATCATTGTGACACCTTTACTATCAACTATAGCAATATCTTCTTCTCTTCCAATCATTGTTCTCGCAAGCTTAATAGCTTGTTGTTGTCCACTAAGTTTATTAGAAAGAGAAATTGTAACTATTTTTTTATATCCTTTTTCAAATAGTTTTTCAAAAGTATTCTTTAACTCTGCTGGGGAAGTTTGAGCTGTTTTAGCTCTCTGCCCACTTGCTATTCTTTTCCAAAACTCATCTTTACTCATTTCAACATCAGCTTTATAGCTTTCTGTTCCAAAGTTTATCAAAATAGGAACTATTGTAATTCCCAATTCTTTTGCCATATCTTCTGGTATTTCACATGCTGAATCAGTAACTATAGCTACTTCTGGAAGTTTCGGGTCTCTATTTTCTATATAAATATAGTAATGATAATTTTCTTGTTGACCTTCATAAACAACCATTTCAATAGAAGGTGAAACTAACATATCATTTCCCAATTTAGTAGTTTCTTTCCCTTTAATTGCATATATTTTCAAACTATCTTGAGTTATATTTTCTCTATAGATATCACTTATTAAATCTTCAATTTTTTCTTCGTTGTATTTTATTTTCCCATTAACAAGAGCTATATAATTATCCATTTTTATATCAAGGTTATCTACTCTTGTATCTCTTACAGCTTTAGTAATTTCAATAGAGATATTTCTTTTGGAGTCAGTAATAACTTCATCTATACTACTATTTTTAATATTTTTTAGTATATAATATCCTTCTAGCATAGATTTAGTTTCTATAACAAAACTCTCAGCTCTATTTCTTTCAGCAGCTAGTTTTGCTGATGGTATAATATTTTTATTATTCGGTAAAATAAATGCTTTTTTATAATTTACTGAGCTTAATAGTTCTTCAAAATCTGCTACACTTGGATTTTTAGTTTGACCACCAATAATAACTCCAGTTGCTCCAGCTTTCAAAAACAACTCTCCAATTTCAATAGAATCTGCTACAGCGAAAAATGCTACATCATTTTTAACATTCATTTGCTCTATAATAATATTTGAGTGAACCACTTTAAATGTATGGGAATTCTCATCTACCACTAGACTTCTATGTTGTACCTTCATATTATCAATTTTAATATTTGATAACTCTCCATATTTTCCTGCGATTTCCAAGACTTGACCTGGATTATTGGAATGTATATGAGTTTTTGTTCTTTTATTTGTCTGAGCTACAATTGTTGAGTCTCCTAAACTTCTGAGTTCTTTTCTATACTCATCTATGTCAAACTCTCCAGACATTATTATAAACTCTGTACAATAAATATAAGTTAAATCTTCTTCAACAAAGACCTTTGTTTTCTTTCTTTTAGCTTGATTACTAACTATTCTTTCCAAATCTTTTAAAAGTTCAACATCAGTAACTGACTTCTCAAAACCTTCCAAGAAATAGAATAGTCCTTTTCCTCCAGCGTCTACCACTCCAGCTTCTTTTAGTTTAGGAAGCATCTCTTTAGTTTCCTCTACCGCTATTCCTGCAGTATTTTTTATATGTGTCAAAAATTCTATAAAATTATCTTTATCTTCAGGCCATCTAGCAGCTTCTTCTGCTACTTTCCTCATAACAGTAAGAATTGTTCCTTCTACTGGTTCTGACACAGATTTATAAGCTTGTTCCCTTGCTCTATCAAAGGCATGAATTACATCCTTAATATCTAACTCTGCTTTTCCAACTATTCCGCTCAAAAATCCTTGAATAATTTGAGAAAGTATTGTTCCAGAGTTTCCTCTAGCCCCCAACAAAACTGATTCTGATACAGTTTCTATAAGTCCTTCCATAGTCATCTCTTCATTAAGCCTAATCAAATCATTTTCTACTGCTTGAAGAGTCATAGACATATTTGTTCCAGTATCTCCATCAGGTACAGGGTATACATTAAGGTCATTTAAGACATCTGCATATTTCGATACCCATCTGCTTCCTGCAATAAACAACTTTGCCAATCGCACAGCTGTTAGTACCTTTATTTCTAATTTATCCATCAAAATTCCTCCAAACTAATTTCCTTCATATCTACTAATGATATTGTCCCATTTTTTTTGTGATTTCAGTATAAATTCAAGAAACTCCCTAACTGCACCCTTTCCCCCAAATGCGTTAGTTACAAAATCTACTCTTTCCAAAACTTCTGGTACCCCATCTTTTGGAGAAGCAGTAAATCCTGCTACTTTAATAGCTGACAAATCGTTTATATCATCACCTATATAAGCCGTTTCTTCATAACTTAATCCCAATTCATTTAATAGTTCATTTAGTTTAATAACTTTATTATGTATTCCTTGAAAGACATATTGAATACCTAGTTCTTCAGCTCTTTTTTCCACTAGTCTTGATTTTCTTCCTGTTATTATAGCTACATTTATTCCTTCTTTTATGGCATTTGCTATAGCAAAACCATCCTTAACATTAAACCCTTTAGTTTCTATTCCATTATTATCCAAATATATAGTACCATCTGTCATTGTTCCGTCAACATCTAGTACTATTAATTTTATTTTTTCTGCTTTTGTAAACATTTTTGTCCTTTCGTTTTTAGAAAGTTGGAGGTGTTACCACCCAAAGTACTCTTGTCATTTTATCTGTAGGATTTACAAATTTATGTTTTTGAGTAGATTTAAAGTATAAGCTATCTCCTTCATCTAAAATATAATTTTTTTCATTTATATCTATTTCCAATTGTCCCTCTAGAACAAATACAAACTCTTCTCCTGGATGAGAAAAACTTTCTCTTCCACTTTCACCTTTTGGCCCTATTTCATAAATTATAGGTTCCATTTGTTTATCAATATCTGTACTTGTTAATAATGAGATTTTTGTATTAGAATCAATACTTTCTATACTGTCTCTTTCATTTTTTCTTATAAGTACAGTATCCTTTTTTACTTCTTCATCTTCAATAAGATAGCTAACTCTTACATCCAGACAATTTGCAATTTTTTTCAGATTTTCGATAGAAGGCGACGCTTTCCCTTGTTCAATTTGTGATAAGAAACTAGCAGATAAATCTACTTTTCCAGCTAAATCTCTTAAAGAAAAACTTTTTCCATTTCTAATTTTTTTGATTTTTTCTCCTAAGTTCATTTACATACCCCTTTTTCTTAGTATTTGTAGAAGATTATTTATTGCTGTATAACAAGCTCTAATCCTAATCCTCTCTCTATCCCCCTTAAATAAATGTCTATTAATATACAATTCTTCATTAAGCTTAATTCCTATATAAACAGTTCCTACTGGTTTTTCTTCAGTTCCTCCCAGAGGTCCCGCTATTCCTGAAACAGCTATTCCAACATCTGTACTTAAACCCTTTAACATCTCTTCTACCGTCTCGCTACTTACTGCGCCATATTTATCTAAAGTTTCTTTATTTACACCTAATCTTTTCATTTTAGCTTCATTAGAGTAAGTTACTAAACCCTCTTCAAACACTTGAGAAGCTCCACTTACAGAAACCAGTTTTTCTGCAATCATTCCACCAGTGCATGATTCTGCTAAAGATATTGTCATTTTTTCTTTTATAAGTTTTTCTATAAGTACTTCTTGAGATGGTCTGTTTTCTTCATATAATACGGCTTCACCAAGAGTACTATATATTTTTTTACCTAATTCTTCTACCAACTCTTTATTATCTTCATCAGTTACAAGTCTTACAATTATTCCATAATCTTTAACCAAAAACTCTAAAAAAACTTTTTGGTCATTAAAATATCCTATAATTTTCTCTTCTAAAGTTGATTCTGGTATACCCCAAACTATGAAATCTCTAATAATTAGTTTTTTACTTAATCCAAACTCTTTTTTCAAATAATCTAAATATTTAGGAAACATATTTTTAAGTTCCACTGGTACCCCAGGAAATGCTGATATTCCATCAATATAAAAAGCTGGAGCTATCCCAGGTTCATTATAAAAAACTATACTATCTGTAACTACAGAAACTTCTTTAAGATTTTTTGAAAGGACTTCTATTCCTCTTTCAGAAAATTTTCTTTCCATCTCTTTTCTATGAAGCTCGTCAATTACCAAATCTTTTTTTAAGTATTCAGCAATTGCTTCTTTTGTCAAATCATCTATTGTTGGCCCTAAGCCTCCTGATAATATTACTAAATCCGAGTATTTTTTAGCAAATTTTATTGCGTCTACTATATCACTAATTTTATCATGAGCAAATATTTTTCCTACAACTTCTACCCCAGCTTCATTAAGCTTTTCTGCCATATAGATACTATTTGTATCTATCATTGCTCCATTAAGCAGTTCTGAACCTACCAAAATCAAGTATGCTTTCATAAGCTATCTCCTATTCTCCCAGTATTTCTTTAGCTATAGCCAAAAGAGCTTTTGGACTAAAGGGTTTCGTCAATATATGAAGTATTCCCTTTTCTTGCCCTTCCTCAAAATAAGAATCCTGTCCCTTAGCTGTTAGTATAATAAAAGGAGTATCTTTTATTTCTTCATCTTTTCTTAATGCTTCAAAAAGTTCAAATCCTGTCATTTTAGGCATCATAATATCTGAAATAACCAAATCTGGTTTTTCCTGTCTTATTAGTTCCAAAGCCATTTCGCCATCAGAAGCTACTATTACTTCATAATTACCTTTTTTCTCCAGATTAAACTGTACTATTTGCACTATATGTTTTTCATCATCTGCTACCAAAATTTTTTTTCCCATATCTACCTTCCTACTTCACTATAGGCAAAAGTATTTTGAATATAGTTTTTTTATTTTTTTCAGACTCTACCCAAATTTTACCGTAATGTTCTTCTATTATTCTCTTACATATAGGAAGTCCCAGTCCTGTTCCCCCTACATCCCTTGTCAAAACATTTTGAATTTGCTTAAATTTTTCAAAGATTACTTCTGCGTTTTCTTTATCTATACCTGTTCCATGGTCTTCTACCTCAATACTTATATAATCTTTATCTGTTTCACTTGTTCTAAGTACTAATGTATCTCCATCAAAACTAAATTTAATAGCATTATTTATCAAATTTAATAATACTTGTAAAATCCTGTCTTTGTCAAACAAAATTTTCTCCATTTTATAATCTAACAGGTGTTCTATTTTTATATTTTTTGTTTCAGCATAGGATTTCATATTCTTTACAGCTTTTTCTACTACTTCATTAATATCATTTTTCTCATAAATAAATTCCATTTTACCAGCCTCAATTTTGCTGAGGTCAAGTATGTCATTAATAAGTCTATTTAATCTATCACTTTCTTCATTAATAATACTTAAAAAATTCTGCTCAACACTATCTTCCTCCGCCATATCCAAAAGAGTTTCAGCATATGCCTTTATTGAAGTAAGAGGTGTTCTTAGTTCATGACTTACCATACTTACAAACTCATCTTTCAGTTTATCAATTCTTTTAAGTTCTAATAACTCTTTTGTTTCTCTAAGATTTCTAAGAACAATAAGTGTTCCAGTAAAATTTATATCTTCTTTAATTTTTTTTATATGATACCCAAAAGGAATCAGTTCTCCACTTTCATGGGGATAATCTAACTCTCCCATTAGAAACTTTGTACTTTCAGCCCTAATTATAAGATTAGCTATCTTTTCTTTAAAATCAAGTGCAAAAGGAGTATCTATAAATTTTTTCCCTATAAAATTTTTCTTATTATAGTTTAATGTTTGTTCCATTTCTTTATTAAATACTACTATTTTAGATTTTTCATCAATAACAAGGATACCGTCAGTCATGTTGACTATTACTGTATCCAAATAGTTTTTAAGAGCACGTAGTTTATGATTTCTTTTTTCAAGATTCTTATATAGTTCTCTATTTTCAAAGGCAATAGAGATTCTATTTGAAATAATCTGAAGTATTCTAGTTTTATTTTGGTCAAAAAAGTCTTCATCAAAATTCGTATCAAGCAAAAATGCTCCTACCAAAATATTTTGTGAAATAACAGGAAGAATTATATGAGTTTTTATATACTCATCTCCTGTTAGAATAAATGGTTTTCCAAGCCTTGCAGCCCATTTTATTATTCCATCTACTATTATTTTCTTTCTTCTTTGCTTAAGTCCCTTGTCATAACCTGATTCTTTTATAATAATATATCTGTCTTCTTCTTCATTATATTTAAGATATACTATTGCTTTATATTTAGCTACTTTCTTTAACTCTTCAAAATAAAGATTCAAAAGTAACTCATCATTAAAATTAGTTGTCAAATCATTTTCAAGTTCAATAAAACTACTTATTAGTTCATCATAGGCTCTTTTAAAACTATTTTCTAACCCCATAAAGCACCTGCTATTAAGGCTAATATCAAGTTTCCAATCACTCCTGCTAAAAAGTCATCCATAACGACTCCCACACCATTTTCCATATCTTGAGATCTATATATAAATCCAGGTTTTGTTATATCTAATACTCTAAATATTGCAAATCCAAAAATTATGGCAAAAAATGTTTGCCAAAACCCATGGGGATTAATAAGAAACATTGTTGTCATAAATCCTAAAACTTCATCAATAACAACTTCTTGCGGATCTTTTTTCCCATAGACATCTCTTTCTGCTCTATTGCAAATATATACAGAAAAAACAAAGAATCCCATTAAAAATACAAAGTAAAGTGAGTTGTATATTCTTTCACTATGAATAACTCCTCTTAGTCCATTAAATAATAAATATAAGGGTATTGCACCTAAAGTTCCCATAGTTCCCGGTGCTTTTTTAGCCTTTCCCAAGCTAAACCATGTTGCCCATAATTTTACCATATAATCTGTCATAATTTGCCTCCTTAGTATAATCCGCTTTCAAAATTATATGCTTTATATTGCCCACTTCTTTTTTCTATTGAATC
>JAGNSM010000019.1 GCA_017988045.1 Fusobacteriaceae bacterium | reverse complement strand
GCTTGGTGAAAATAGCTAGGGGGGTACACCTGGTCCCATTCCGAACCCAGAAGTTAAGTCCCTATACGCCGAAAGTACTTGGAGAGTAGTCTCCTGGGAGGATAGGTATTTGCCAAGCTTTTTTAATACAGAAAAATGAAAGAGCTTTCAATAATAATGAAAGCTCTTTTTTCTTACTTATATACTTTTCTGTATAATGCAACCAATGGATTCCATACACTTGAATTAGTTGGAGAATATGGGAAATCTATATTAAATAGTTCATCAATAGGAATTTTATGAGTAATAGCTATTGAAAAAGAATCAATAAATTGCGCAACGGCTTCTTTTCCAGTAGCAAAAGCCCCAAGAATAATTTTTTTATCATCATCATAAATAACATCAATTTTCACACCTTTTTCTCCAAAACCAGAAATTCTAGGCATTGCACGTAAGTTAGTAGTTTTAATATTTAAATAAAGTTCTTTAGCTTCTTCAAGATTAAGTCCAGTTCCAGCAATCTTTAAATCAAAAATTGATGTAGCAAAACTTCCACTAACTCCTTTCCATTTTAAGGACTTATCTCCATTTAAAACTTTGGATAATACAATAGCTTGTTTATCAGCAACATCACCATAAGGAGCATATACCATAGCATTTGTTAATTTATGCTTATTGAAAATCAGATCACCAAGGGCATATACGTTTGGAATGTATGTTTCCAAATATTCATTAACATAAACTCTATTATTAGCTTCAAATTCAAAATTACTTTCTGATAAAAGAGAAATATTTGGTTTTATTCCAATGGATAACAATAATAAATCAGTTTCAATTATTTCTCCGTCAGATAAACGGATAGATTTAATTTTTTTATCTTCAGAAATAATTTCTACTAACTCACTATTTAGTTTAACTTTTATAGTTTTTTCTTGCAATCTATTTAATATTTCTAGACTAATATCCTCTGGTAATTTAGGCATAAGTCTATTTTGTAATTCAATAAGTTCAACGTCAATATTATTTTCATAAAAAGCTTCTGCCATCTCAATACCAATAAATCCTCCTCCAATGACTATTGCTTTTTTTGGAGACTTTTCTTCAATATATTCTTTTATTGTTTTAGCATCAGTTGCATGGCTCAGTCTAAATAAACCTTCAATATCTGGAGAATATCCAGTAAAATTGGGAATGATCGGGGTTCCTCCTATACTTAATATAAGCTCATCATAAGGAATAGTATCCTCAATTTTATCTCCTAATACTTCAATAGTTTTTTCCTTAAAATTAATTTTATGAACTAAGTGGTTCTCATAAATTTCAATACCTTTTTCTCTAAAAAAATCAGGTGAGAAGTGAACTACACTTTTGAAAGAAAGTTGACCAGCAATATAATAAGGTGTTGGACATCCAGCCCAAGAGACATATGGTCCTTTATCAAATAACATTATTCTATTTTGTGGCATAGTTTTTATAAGTTGAGCTGCTAAAGTCATACCACCAGCTCCACCACCGATTATAATTATATTTTTTTTCATAGAAAACTCCTTTCAGAATACATACATTAATTGTTCTATTTAAATTTTACTACTTGAACAATACATTGTCAACTTTATATGCAGATGTTATAATAGTAAAATTAAGAAGGAGGTTTTTATGAAATATATCAAACAATTTGCAATTATACTTTTTATTTACTATTTAGGGATAATACTAAATAAGTTATTAATACCAGTTATTCCTTCAACTGTATTAGGTATGTTGATACTGTTTATTTTATTAAATTTTAAATTAATTAAAATTAGCAGTATAAAAGAATTTTCAGAATTTTTGTTAATGAATTTAGCATTTTTCTTTATTCCACCAGGAATTACTTTAATAAAATCTTGGGATATACTAAGTGAAAATTTATGGAAAATTATATTTATAGTAATAGTAACTACATTTATAACTATGGTAGTTACAGGAAAAACAGTAGATTACTTGATTAAAAGAGGTGATAAAAATGGAAAAATTGCTAAATAATGAAGTTTTTGGATTGCTACTTACAATTTTTGTATATCTTTTTTTTGTAAAAGTATGTAATAAATTTAAAAATCCATTGCTAAATCCATTGTTATTAACTACGATAGGAATAATAGGAATATTAGTAGTTTTTAAAATTCCTATAGAATATTATGAATTTGGAGGGAATTATATAAAGTTTTTTCTAGGACCTGCAACAATTGTCCTTGCTTTACCTTTGTATAGGCAATTACATCTGTTAAAAAAACATTTAATACCAATATTAGTTGGAGTTTTTGTAGGGTCACTAACTTCTTTGATTTCAGTATATTTTTTATCAAAAATTTTAAATTTAGATTTAGAAATATTAATATCACTTTTGCCAAAATCAATAACAACTCCCATAGGCATGTCAATTACTGAGACTTATGGAGGAATAGTGTCTTTAACAATTACAGCTATAGTAATTACAGGAATAACAGGCTCAATGACAGCGCCTTGGATAATAAAAATCGCAAATATTAAAAGTGATGTAGCTAAGGGGATAGCAATAGGGACAGCTAGTCATGCTGTAGGCACATCTAAAGCTATTGAAATGGGTGAAACTATCGGTGCAATGAGTGGACTTGCAATAGCTTTGGCAGGAACAATTACAGCATTGTTAATGCCTATTTTTAGTAAGATATTTTTGTAAAAAAAAAGAGCAAAAGCTCATTTTTAGATATCTTTTAGTGTTTCTTTTAATTGTTTTATGCAAGAATGGCAGAGTATTTTTGATTTTTTATTTATAACTCCACCATTTTCAAAGCCCATATCAAGCTTATATAGATTGGAGTTTTGCGCAGTAGTAAAACAGATTTCACATAAGGATGTAGAATTATACTCTCTTTTTATTTCAATTATTTTTTTTATCATTGTTCCTCCTATATAGCTACATATATTATAGTAGTTTAATTCGGTATAGTCAATAAAATATAGCTGTGAGAAGAAATTTCTTGTCAATATGCAAAAGATATAAGGCTATATAGATATGAAGATTTTAAAACGTATGATATAATATTTGTAACTAAACTGGAGGTACAAAATGAAAAAAAGTTATTATATGTATTCATCGTGGTATTTTTTAATGTATTTTGCTTTAGGTGGGTTTTTTCCATTATTTTCTCAATTACTAACTTCATTTAAGCTAGAAGGAAGTATTTTAGGGATAATATTTAGCGTAGGATCCTTTGCTACAATTATTTCTCAACCTTTTTGGGGATTTGTTAATGATAAGCTTAAAAAGCCAAAACAAGTTGTGAGTTTTTTGTTAATTAGCTCATCAATAATGATATTCTGTTTTTTCTTTACTAGGGGAGCATCTGTAGTTGGATTAGTTTATTTAATTTTTATGTTCTTTAATTCAGGAATAAGCTCAGTTACAGATTCAGCGGTTTTAGCGAGTGGAATTCCTTTTGGAAAAATAAGGTTATGGGGTTCAATTGGATATGCTGTAGGAGTTCAAATTTCGGGATTAATATCTCAAAGACTAGGAATAAATAGTATTTTGGGAGTCTATATAATTTTTATGATATTTGCTATGTTAATTATGGAAAAAATTAGATTTAAAGAGACTGATACACATAAAATTAGAGTACAGGATTTTAAAGATTTATTTAGTAATAAAAAATATATATTACTTTCTTTAGGGTGCTTTCTCGTTGGAGGTTCAATAATTGGAAACAATAATTATTTTGGACTTTTATATACAAAACTAGGGGGCTCAATAGCAGGAATAGGATTAGCATTTTTATTATTTGCAGGAAGTGAAGCACCATTTATGGATATATATCAAAAAATATCTGGAAGAATCAATTTGATTTACGGCTTAATAATTGTTAGTGTTTTTTCTGCATTAAGATGGTTTATTTATAGCCTTCATGTTAGTCCTAAGATATTATTGTTGACATTTGTCTTGCAAGGGATTTCTGTTGGAGGATATTTAGTGTTAACGACTCTTTATGTAGCGAAAATAACTGATGAAAAAGTCAGAACTACTGCATTATCTTTATTTGGAGCACTTTCTATGGGATTAGGTGGAATGGTTCTACAATTTGTAGCAGGAAAAATAATGTCTATTTTTGGAATTTCTCATGTTTATACTTTTTTCTTCGGAATGAATATACTTGCAATTTATATTTTTACTAGATTATTAAATAAGGATTAAAATTAAATTAGTAGAATAGGGGATTATAAGAAGATAAAGTTGAAAAATACATCAAAATAGGTTATAATTTAAATGTAGATTTTTAAAAGGAGGTTATATATGAAAAAAATTATGAGTTTACTTCTACTGGCTATGGTACTTTTTACAGCATGTAAAAGTGTAGATCCATACACAGGTGAATCAAAAGTCAACAATAAAACTAAAGGTGCTGCAACAGGAGCAGTAGTTGGAGGAATTATTGGAGGAATAGCTAATGGGAAAAATGGTGCTTTAACAGGAGCAGCAGTAGGTGGATTAGCTGGTTTAGGATATGGAGCTTACTTAGACAAACAAGAAACTGAATTAAGAAATGAATTAGAAGGAACTGGGGTAAAAGTAGTAAGAAGTGGAGATAATCTACAATTAGTTTTACCAGGAAATGTTACTTTTGCTACAAGTAGTGCAAGTGTAAAAGATGACTTTAAAAAAGTTTTAGATTCAATAGTTAAAGTTACTACAAAATACAAAAAAACTAAATTATCAGTAATAGGTTATACAGATAGTACTGGAAAATTAGATATGAATATGCAACTATCTAGAGATAGAGCAAATTCTGTAAGAGATTACCTAGTATTAAAAGGAATAGCTACAAGTAGAATATTTACTGAAGGAAAAGGTCCTGAAAATCCTGTAGCATCAAATGCAACAGTTGAAGGAAGAGAGCAAAACAGAAGAGTAGAAATATCATTCTTAGAAGTAGCTGGAGAAACATATTAGTAAAATTTAAATGCGCCTAAAGGCGCATTTTTTTTTGAGTTATATTTTATTTTGTTAATTTTGCATATTCAATAGCAATTTTAGCGCCAAGTTTTGCATTATTAAATACTAACTGAATATTAGAATTTAAAGAATCCCCACCAGTAAGCTCTTTTACTTTACCAAGAAGGAAAGGAGTACTTTCCTTACCTTTGATTCCCTTTTCATCTAATTCTTTTAGAGCACTATTAATAGCATTAGTAATAGCTTCATAGTCCATTTGGTATTCTTCAGGGATAGGATTAGCAATAACAACTCCACCTTTAAGATTTAAATCCCATTTAGCTTTCAAAGATTCTGCAATTTCTAACGGCGTATCAATTTTATAATCTACACTAAATCCACTTTTTCTAGTATAGAAGGCAGGAAGTTCTGAAGTTTGGTACCCTACAACAGGAACACCTTTTGTTTCAAGATATTCTAGTGTAAGTCCAATATCAAGGATACTTTTTGCTCCTGCACATACTACAGCAACATTAGTTTGTCCTAATTCCTCAAGGTCAGCAGAAATATCCATTGTAGTTTCAGCACCTCTATGAACACCCCCAATTCCACCAGTAGCAAAGACTTTTATACCAGCCATAGCAGCAATAATCATTGTAGAGGCCACTGTAGTTGCTCCGTCAAGGCCTTTTGCGATAATAAAAGGTAAATCTCTTCTACTTGTTTTTATACAATCTTGTCCTTTACTACCAAGGTAATCTATTTCTTCTTCTGTCAGTCCAACTTTCAATTTTCCTTTAAGAATTGCAATAGTAGCAGGAATAGCTCCAGAATCTCTAATAATTTTTTCTACTTGTAATGCAGTTTCTACATTTTGAGGATAAGGCATTCCATGAGAGATGATAGTAGATTCAAGGGCAACAACAGCCTCTCCGTTTTTAAGAGCATTTTTAACTTCTTGAGAAATTTCTAAATATTTTTCCATTTTTACACTCCTTCTATTTTAATAATATTTTCTAATGACATATTTGGATTAATTGTATTTTCGTGCATTAGTGTTAAAATACTTGCATTTTGAGCAAAAATAGCAGTATCTTTTATTGACATTTCTTGTAAGTGACAATAAACAAGGGCAGCCACAAAGGCATCTCCAGCACCAGTAGTATTAATAGCTTTAATTTTTTTGCCAGAAAGTGTTCCTTTAAATTTTCCATCATTATAATAAACACCTTCAGAACCAAGAGTAATAAATACATTTTTTACACCTTTTTTGAAAAAGTATTCAGCTACATCATGAAGGTCTTTATCACTTTTAATTTTTATTCCAGAAAGTTTTTCTGCTTCTATTTTATTTGGCTTAATTGTATGGAAATATCCAAGTAAATCTTTAATTTTAAGTGATTTTGCAGTAGAAACAGTATCTAGAAAGAAGATAGTATTTTTATAAGTTTTTACTATAAATTCAATAACTGATTCAGGAATATTAGTATCGATAATAACAATTCGACTATTTTGAATTATTTTTTCTTTTTTCTTGATAAAAGTATCTGTTAATGAATCATAAATATCCATAGAAGCTATTGCAATTTCTAAATCACCATCTTTATTAAGCACAGAAAAATAAGTAGAACTATTTGTCTTATCTAAAAAAAGAGAATCTTCAATTTCTAGTCCAATAGATTTAGCTTCATCAATAATAGCATTAGCATAAAGGTCATCACCTAAAACAGTAATTAGTTTAGTACGAATTCCGAGCCTAATCATGTTTTCTGCAATATTTCTACCTACTCCACCAGAACTTAATTTCATATTACCAGGATTAGAATCATGATAAACTAAATCTAACTTTGGAAAACATTGAATATCCATGTTAGCTCCACCTATAACACAGCAATAAGGTTGCTCATCTAAAATATAGCCTTTTCCCTTAATATAACCTTTTCTAATAAGATTACTTATATGAACGCCTATAGAAGAACGAGTAATATTAAGCATATCAGCTAAATCGTTTTGACTAATCATAGGATTTTCTTTGAGTATTTGTAATAATTCCTTTTCTCTATTTGTCATTTCACCCTCCTTATAAACATTAGCTTATAAAATAAACTTTTAATTACAATAAAGTATACATCTTTTTTTATTAAAAATCAATTTTTTTGATTAATTTATTAAAATTTAAAAAAGATTTAGTAGAAATTCTTATCAGTTAAATTTTAAATATGAGAATATTTTACAAATAAAAAAACTGAAGATATTATATTTATCTTCAGTTTTAAATTTTTTTTTAATCTACAAAAGGAGTTAGATTATTGTAGTTCATGTAGGAGTAGTGAGATGGCTACGAATCCAGTTCAGAAATTTCTAAATAAATAAGTTTGAGAATGAATCTTCAGCATCACCTAGGTAATTAGCAACTCCAGCATACTCTACACCGTCAATCAGCTCTTCTTTAGTTATACCCATTACATCCATAGACATTGTACAAGCTGTAATTTTTCCACCACTTTTCAAGAACATACTCATAAGTTCTTCCAAAGAGTTTACATTTTTATTTTTCATAACATATTTCATCATGGCAGTTCCCATACCACCCATATGCATTTGAGATAATTTAAGTTTGTTAACTCCCTTTGGCATCATCATGCCAAACATTTTATCTAAAAATCCTTTATTGTGATTTGTATAATTTTCTTTTCTCAAGGCATTAAGCCCCCAGAAAGTAAAGAACATATTTACTTTTTTACCCATAGCAAGGGCTCCGTTGGCAATAATAAAACTTGCTAATATTTTATCCAAATCCCCTGAAAAAACCACCATAGTCTGTGCATTTTTTACCTTTGATTCTGCAGATACAAATGGTTCACCTTTTTCAATTTCAGCAAATACTTCACCTTTTTCAGCCTTTACAGAAATAATCTTATTCCCTGTTTTTTCTGCCCAAGTAACTACATCTTTTTTGAACCCTGGGTCAGAGGCCTTTACAAAAAGTCTATCTCCAACATTCATTTTATCTATATTTTCTTTTGTTTTGATAATTGGGCCAGGACATTGAAGCCCACATGCGTTAACTTCTACCATTTTCACTTCTTTTTTTACTTCTCTTTCTTCATCTATTAATTCTTGAACATTTTCACAACATTTAGTATCTTTGTGCTTAAAATTTTCTTCATCAAATATATCTTTATTATCTTGTTTTAATTGAGTGTAATACCAAAGTTTATATCCACCGTCAAGATTTTTAGCTTTGAATCCATTTTGAACAAGAATTCTATATGCCAAATATCCTCTTAATCCAACTTGACAGAAAACAAGATAAGTTTTATTTTTATCTAATTTATCAAGATTATCTCTCAAAGTATCTAAGTCAATATGAAGAGAATCTTTTATTGTTCCCAAATTAAATTCGGAATTTGTTCTAATATCAAGTAATTGATAATTTGAATCTTTTAAAAGTTCTTCTATCTCAAAGTATCTAAATGACTCGTGTTCACCATTTATCATATTTTCAGCAGCATATCCTGCAATATTAACTGGGTCTTTAGCAGAGTTGTATGGAGGGGCATAAGCCACTTCTACCTCTTGCAAATCCCACACTTTTAGATTTCCTTTAATAGCTGTCGATATAATATCTATTCTCTTATCTACACCTTTATAACCAATAGCTTGAGCTCCAAGAATATCTCCTTCTTTATTAAAAATTAATTTTAGAGTAAGAGGTGTAGCTCCTGGATAATAACTTGCATGGCTATTTCTATTAACAGTTGTAACCATGTAAGGAATATTATTTCTTTTTAATGTTTTTTCATTAAGTCCTGTAGCAGAAACAGTCAAATCAAAAGCCTTTAGAATTGATGTTCCAAGAGAACCTTTATAAGCTTTTTTTCTGATTCCAAGGATAGTATCTGCAACTATTCTACCTTGTCTATTTGCAGGCCATGCAAGAGGGATTAGTGATTCTGCATTACTAATATAATGTTTTACTTCAATGGCATCTCCTACTGCATAAATATCTTTATCAGAAGTTTGTAAATATTCGTCTACCTTTATTCCACCAGTTTTCCCTATCTCAAGGCCAGCTTCCATAGCTAGTTTATTTTCAGGTTTTACACCGATTGCCATAATAATTAAATCTGCAATGATTTCTTTTCCAGATTCAAGAATAACTTTAGTTTTGTCGCCTATATCGATGAACTCTTTTGCTCCATCTTCCAAATAAAGTTCAGTATCAAACTCTTTTATATGGTCATGAACTTGACTTGCAATTTCAAAATCTACTGGTGCCAAAACTTGATTTGATTTTTCTACAATAGTTACTTTAACATCTCTTTCCACAAGGTTTTCAGCAATTTCCAAACCAATAAATCCCGCTCCAATAACAACGGCTCTTTTTATTCCACTATCTACTTTACCTTTGATTTTATCCATATCAGACATATTTCTTAACGAAAATATGTTTTTTGAATTAACTCCAGGGATAGGAGGAATAAAAGCTTCAGCTCCTGGTGAAAGTAAAAGTTTGTCATAAGATTCCTCATATGTTTCACCTGTTACGAGATTCTTTGCCAAAACAGTTTTTAAACTAGGATTAATTTTCACAATTTCAGTTTTAACTCTAACATCTATTCCAAATCTATCATTCATTCCCTTAACAGTTTGTACTAACAAATTATTTCTATCTTTAATAGTTTCTCCAATATGATAAGGTAATCCACAGTTGGCAAAACTAATATAATCACTTCTTTCAAACATTATAATTTCATTATCTTCATTCATTCTTCTAAGTCTAGTTGCAGCACTTGCGCCACCAGCAACTCCACCAATGATTACTATTTTCATAAAATCACTCCTCAAATTTCAAATTCTATTTATATGCTAATTCTATACTAAAGTGAAAAATGTGTCAATATGTTTTTTACAAACTTGTCATATTTTTCATACTTTACTTATTAAACAGTATTGGAATCGATTTAATCTCATTATTTTCTACATAGAACTTTATATAACCATATATATTTTCGCTACTAATAGAGATATCCTTGTTTTCAACTTGAAAATATAAATTATCTGTATGAATACTCAAATAAATTTGTTTCGATGAATTTGAGCTTATTATGAACTCATTTTGGTTATAATTAAAATATTCTTTATCATTTTCAATAATTATACCTAGAGAATTACTGAAATCAGAACCTTTGGAACCAGTAGAAAAACTAAAACTTATATTAGGTTTAATAGAAAATTTATTTTTCTTTTGAACAATGTATTCTTTGTCGTTATATCTTGTAAAAAGAGAAATGTCAGGGGTAAGATAAATAGTATGTTTTGAATTATTTGTTACTTGAAAATAGATGAGTTCTCCAGAATAATTTGATAATTCTATATTATCTGGGCTAATAAAAATGGAATTAGAAGTATTTAATTTTACTTCATTATTAGAACAAGCTAATAAAAAGATTAGTGAAAAAGATATTAGCAGGTATTTCATAATAATCACCTCAAATTTATTATATGAGCTAAATTAATGAAAAAGAATAGAAGGTCTAAACCAAAAGATTTTATATAAAAACTGTAAAAAAAAAGAAAATTCAGAAATTAAAATTCCAAATTTTCTAGACTTTGTTTCAGACTATTTATACTACTAGAATGAGCTTTTATTAATTTTATACCCTTTTTTTTGCAAATTTTACAACTTTCAATAGATAGCTTGTGACTTACAGTATCTGTAAAAAGTATACAACAATCAACATTTTGTATCTTTTTATCAAATTGTGGACATTTAATGTTAAATAGTTTGCATTTACAATTAAATTCTTTAGCTACCTCTAAATATTCTCGTTCAATTCCTTTGACTCCACCAATAATTGCTAATGAATACATAAAATCCCCTCCTTTTAAAAATATAACACATAATAAAATATAAGTCAAACAATTATTTTGATAATCAAAATAATTTGATAAAAAAATTAGAAGTTTTATCTTCTAATTTTGTGAACAGTATTAAATTCATTATAAGTATCTTTAATTTTTTGAACTTGCTCAGAAGAAAACTTACTCTCATCTAAGGAATCAAAGTCAAAATTATCTAATTCAATAAGATATGTTAAATCATTTTCTTTACAATAATTGACAAAAGACCTAAATCTAAAGAAGTATTCGGAAATAAGAGCTCCCTTTAATAAGTAAGCAATTATCTTAGAGTCAAATTTCTTATTTATATAGTCTTCATAATGAGCTTTTGCATTTTTAATTTTAGTTTTTGTAAGTGAAATATTATCAAAATCAAAAGAATGTAAATCATCTACATAAAATAAGTCTCTATCTTGACATATTTTTTTGAATTCTTCAAACTTTCTTGCTTCATAATAATCTCTGATAAGTATTTTGTAATTAATCAAATCAGGATTTAAGATTTCTTCTAAAGGAGTTTCTTTAAAATCCATTACTAGTGACTTTCTCAAATTTTCATTTTCAAGTTTAAGCGAATCAATAGTCAAATCTCTATCTTTAATCGTCTGAAATAATTTCTCTGTAACATTACTTGGTTTGTCTAATCTTTCGTTTAAGTTCTCAACCTTTTCAAGAAGATTTTTAATTTCCTCATCTTTGTCTCTTAATGTAGCACTAAGGACTGTAAGTTTAAAGCTTAACTCCTTCAAATCCTTTTCTTTTTTCTCTTTAACATCTAATAGACTTTCAATCTCTTCCTTTAATACATCGATTTCACCGTAAAGATCATCAACATTAACATTATTACTATTTTCTTTTTCAGTATTAATTCCAAATATTTTCTTGAACAATTTGTACACCTCACATAGATATAGTTAATATTTGAACAAATTTTAGAAATTTATAATTTCACACACAGTGTATTGAGTTAGTTCAAAAGTATATATTCAATTATAGCTTATTTTAAATCTTTTTTAAATAGAAAATATTTTTTTTTACAAATCTTTATTTTTTATATTTTTATGAGTCATAGTATAAAATTTTATACTGAATAAAATCAATGCTTTAAAATTCAATTTTAAAAAATATAAAATAAATTAAAAAAAATCGTTGACAAAAACTTGCAGCCATAGTATACTCATATTCGCCTCAAGGGAAACTTGATGGCAAATGCGGGAGTAGCTCAGTTGGTAGAGCGTCAGCCTTCCAAGCTGAATGTCGCGAGTTCGACCCTCGTCTCCCGCTCCATTTTCAAATAAAAACATATGGTGAATATAGTTCAGTTGGTAGAGCGCCAGTTTGTGGTACTGGTTGTCGCGGGTTCGAGCCCCGTTATTCACCCCATATGGGGCGTTCGTTTAATGGTTAGGACTCCAGGTTTTCATCCTGGCAACAGGGGTTCGATTCCCCTACGCCCTACCAAAATATTTTTACATTAGGTCCTATAGCTCAGTTGGGAGAGCACCTGCCTTACAAGCAGGGGGTCACAGGTTCAAGTCCTGTTGGGACCACCATAAAAATGGGGGCGTAGCTCAGTTTGGTTAGAGCGCCTGCCTGTCACGCAGGAGGTCGCGAGTTCGATCCTCGTCGCTCCCGCCATTTTTATGCCGCTTTAGCTCATCTGGTAGAGCAACTGACTTGTAATCAGTAGGTGCTCCGTTCAAGTCGGGGAAGCGGCACCATTGGGGCGTTCGTTTAATGGTTAGGACTCCAGGTTTTCATCCTGGCAACAGGGGTTCGATTCCCCTACGCCCTACCAAATAATATGTGGTTAGGTTCCCGAGCGGTCAAAGGGAGCAGACTGTAAATCTGCCGGCTCCGCCTTCGAAGGTTCGAATCCTTCTCTAACCACCACTTTAATACTAACAGCTTAATGCTGTTTTTTTATTTTACAAATAAATTATATTTATTTGTAAAAGTTAAGTTTGTATATTAAAATTGTTTAGGACAGTTGTATTAGTGTTTTTTTTTAAAACAGATTATAAAAGTTTTTATATTTAATATTTATGAGCTATTTTGTGCGCGATAAGTTACATAACATACATTTTATGTATGTTATGTATATAAAAAATATATTTCTGTAATAAGTGTATTTATAATATAATACAAGTTGTTTAATAAACTTTTTAAGGAAAATAATAGAAAATTTGAGGTGAAACACATTATGTTAAGAAATTTTATAGAACAGACTATAAATGGAATACAAGTAGGAAGTATTTATGCTTTGATTGCACTTGGATATACAATGGTTTATGGTATTGTTAAACTTATCAATTTTGCACACGGAGATATACTAATGATTGGAGCATATGCAGCTTTTATGTTAGTAGGAAGTGGAATGCCACTAGTATTGGCTATATTAGTTTCTATGTTAATCTGTGTAGTTTTGGGAATAACGATAGATTATTTGGCGTACAGACCACTTAGGAATTCTCCAAGGATTTCCGCATTAATTACGGCTATAGGAGTTAGTTTTTTATTGGAAAGTTTGGCTCTTATAATGTTTAAAGCAGATCCCAAACTTATAAAAGCTGATAAAATACCTGATTTTTTATCAAGTCAACCAGTTAATTTAGGATTTGTAAGTGTAAGTAAATTAACTATATTTGTAATTATTATAACGCTATTATGTATGATAGTACTTAATTACTTTATAAAAAATACAAAATTAGGAAAAGCAACAAGAGCTGTATCACAAGATACAAATGCAGCGAAATTAATGGGAATTAATGTTAATTTTACAATAGCAATTACTTTTGCAATAGGTTCAGCATTAGGAGGGCTAGGAGGTATATTATATGCTCTTATGTATCCAAGAATAGAACCATATATGGGAGTTCTTCCAGGGTTAAAAGCGTTTATAGCAGCAGTTTTTGGTGGAATAGGAAGTATTCCTGGAGCAATGGTTGGAGGATATCTTATGGGAATAGTAGAATCATATACTAAAGGGTATATTTCATCTACTTGGGCAAATCCTATAGTATTTGGAGTTTTGATAATTATAATCTTATTCAAACCTAGCGGATTATTCGGAAAAAATATAAAAGAAAAAGTTTAAGGAGTAAAAATGGACATAAAACAAAGTAAATGGCCCAAAATAAATAAATTTGGGAAGTTAAATGTTAAAAACTATTTGGCAACAGTTGGTTTAATAATAGCGATTTATTTTGCTTTATATTTACCTATAGCAGAAGATGGAATATTTAGTTATACTGGTGGAATTTATATAAACATATTAATCTTTATGCTGTTTGCTGTAAGTTTAAACGTAGTTGTAGGGCTTATGGGGCAGTTGAGCTTGGGTCATGCAGGATTCATAGCAGTTGGAGCATATGGAGCATCAGTAACAACTCAAATAATGACAGCCATGGGAGTAATGCTTCCATCACCAGTACAATTATTAATATCATCTGTAGTTGGTGGAATTATAGCTTGTGTGTTTGGAATACTAGTGGCTATTCCGACTTTAAGATTGCGTGGAGATTATTTAGCAATTATAACTCTAGCATTTGGGGAAATAATAAAATATATTATACAAAATATTGATTTTAAGTTTAAAATTAATGGGCAAGATATATTTATACTTGGTGGAGCTGCTGGGCTTAAAAATATTCCAAATATTTCTACTTTTACAATGGTTTTTGTAATTGTAGTAATTTCAATAATAATAATGGTTATGATTATGACTTCTAGACAAGGAAGATTAATACTTTCTATTAGAGAAAATGAAATAGCAGCGGAAAATATTGGGATTCAAATTAATAAAGTTAAAGTATATGGATTTGCACTTGCATCTTTCTTTGCAGGAGTAGGGGGTTCATTATTTGCTCATAATACAGGAATACTAACTCCAGATAAATTTGGATTTATATTCTCAATAGAGATTCTTGTAATGGTAGTTTTAGGTGGGCTTGGAAGTATCACTGGTTCTATATTAGCTGCTATATTTTTAACTTATTTAAATGAAGTTTTACGTCAAGTTTCTGAGTATAGATATTTAGTTTATGCAATTATTCTTATAGTACTTATGATATTTAGACCTGAAGGAATATTTGGTACAAAAGAATTTACTTTTAGCGGATTTGTTAGATATATTAAAAGAAACAAAAAAAATGGTAAGAAGTAGGTGAAATAATGGCTTTATTAAAAACAAATGATTTGGGAATAGCTTTTGGTGAATTAAAAGCTGTTGACGGGGTTAATATAGAAATTAATGATGGCGAATTAATAGGTCTTATTGGGCCAAATGGTGCTGGGAAAACAACTTTATTCAACCTGTTAACAGGTGTTTATAAGGCGACTAGCGGAAATATAGAAATAGTCGGAATAGATATAAATAAAAAATCTACTCCAGAAATTGTAGGATTAGGTCTTGCAAGAACGTTTCAAAATATTAGATTGTTTAAAGAACTTACAGTTCTTGATAATGTTAAGTTAGCATTAAATAATACTATGAGTTATAAAACGATTACTGCAATGTTTAGACTGCCTAAGTTTAGAAGAGAAGAAGAGGAGATAACTGAGAAAGCTCTTGAACTTCTTGATATATTTGAAATGGCAGAAATGGCAAATGTAACAGCAGGAAATCTTTCATATGGGCAACAAAGAAAGCTTGAGATTGCAAGAGCACTTGCAACGGGACCAAAACTTTTACTTCTTGATGAACCTGCAGCAGGTATGAATCCTCAAGAAACAAAAGAACTTATGGAAACAATAAGCTTTATAAGAGAAAAATTTAAAATAACAATATTATTAATTGAGCATGACATGGGACTTGTTATGGGGATTTGTGAAAGATTATATGTTCTAAATTTTGGAAGATTAATAGCACAAGGGACTCCAGTTGAGATTCAAAATAATCCTGAAGTTATAACAGCTTATTTAGGGGAGTAGGAGGAAAAAGTGTATATATTAGAAGTTAATGATTTAAACGTATATTATGGAGCAATACATGCAATTAAAAATATATCTTTTGAGATAAAAAGAGGAGAAATAGTAACTCTTATAGGAGCAAATGGAGCAGGTAAAACATCTACTCTTCATGCTGTATCTGGACTTTTATCTATAAAAAGTGGAGAAATTTCTTTAAGTGGAATAAATATTACTGGAATAGAAGCTCATAGACTTGTTGCACAAGGAATGGCTCACGTTCCTGAAGGTAGAAGGGTTTTTACGGAACTGACTGTATTAGAAAATCTTGAAATGGGTGCTTATACAAGAACAAATAAAGAAGAAATTAATGAAGATTTAGAAAAAATGTTTCAAATGTTTCCTAGACTTGCTGAAAGAAAAAGTCAACTTGCAGGAACAATGAGTGGAGGAGAACAACAAATGCTTGCAATAGCTAGAGCATTAATGTCAAAACCAACTCTATTATTAATGGATGAGCCTTCAATGGGGTTAGCTCCATTAATAGTACAAGAGATATTTAGAATAATTAAAAAAATAAATGAAGAAGAAGGAACAACAATACTTCTTGTAGAACAAAATGCTAATATGGCTTTATCAATAGCAAATAGAGCTTATGTTCTTGAAACTGGAGAAATAGTAAAAGAAGGAACAGGACAAGAATTATTAAAAGATGAAGATATTAAGAAAGCATATTTAGGAGGATAGTATTAATATTTTATATGTAACGTATAAATTAAAAATATTTCCATATATGCCGAATAAATGCTAAAATTGTCTTAGTCGAATAGGGATTAAAACTAAAGAAAACATGGAGGGAATAATATGAAAAAAATTATGTTTTTATTAGCTACAGTAACACTATTTTTAATAGGTTGTGGCGGGAAAAAAGATGCAGCTTCTTCAGATGTAATTAAAATTGGAGTAATAGCGCCTTTAACAGGGGATTTAGCACAATATGGAACACCTGCAAAAGATGGATTTCAATTAAAAGTAGATGAAATCAATGCAGCTGGTGGAATAAATGGGAAAAAAATTGAATTAGTAATAGAAGATAATAAAGGTGACGTAAATGAATCTGTTAGTATCTTTAAAAAATTAAAAGGTCAAGATAAAGTTGATATGATAGTTGGACCAATTATTTCTTCAACTTCAAATGCAGTAGCACCTCTAGCTCAACAAGGTAAAGTGGTTATGATTACACCTACTGGAACAAATATTGATATTACAAAAGGAAGAGATTTTGTATTCAGAACTACTTTTACAGATCCATACCAAGGGACTGCAGCAGCTAAATATGCAGCAAAAAATGGAATTAAAAAAGTAGCAATTTTGACAAATACAGCTAGTGATTATTCAGTTGGATTAGCAGCAGCATTTAAAGATGAAGCAGCAAAATCTGGAATAGAAGTGGTAGAAGAAAAATATACAAAAGATGATAAAGATTTCAAAGCAATTTTAACAAATATCAAAAATAAAGCACCAGAAGCAATTTTTATACCTGATTATTACAATACAATTGGATTAATTGCTACTCAAGCTAAAGAAATTGGAATTAAAGCTTTATATTTAGGTGGAGATGGATGGGATGGAGTTCAAAAAGATTTCTCTGATGTAACTGAAGGTGCAGTATTTGCAAGTCAATTTGCAGCAGATGATACTTCTGAATTAGTTCAAAAATTCATATCAGCTTACAAAGCTAAAACAAATTCTGATGCTAACGTGTTTGCAGCATTAGGATATGACACTGGTTCTATCGTTGAAGCAGCATTAAAAAATGCTAAAGATATGACTCCAGAATCAATTAGAGATGCAGTTAAAGCAGTAAGCTTAGATTTAGTAACTGGGAAATTAGTATTTGATGCTGATAGAAATCCACAAAAAGCTGTTACATTTGTAGAAGTAAAAGGTGGAAAAGTAGTACTTAAAGAAAAAGTTGAATAATTTTTTAAAACAGGATAGAGATATCCTGTTTTTTATTATTTAAAAATAACTACTCAGACATAGGAAAATCCAATAAATAGAGGATTTTTAGATATCTGAGTAGATTTTAAACTTATTTTTTAAACATCTTTTCATTACCGTGTTTAAAGTTCCCAGTAATAGTAGCTAAATAATACTGAATATCGTAAAGAGTAGCATTTTCTAACTCCCTCAATAACTCTTGAGCTTTTAGCCCGTTAAGAATCATTATTTCTTTACTTTGAAAATATATAAATACTTTATTATTTTTACAGACTTTATATGAAAATCTATTTTCTTCGAGTTTCTTTCTTTTATCCATGACATCACCTAAAAGAACCAAGTATTTAACATATCTGTTGAGTGATATGAACAATTTTTGCATCTATACTCAGATTTTCTAAAAAAACTCTCTTTTATATAGTTAATTATCTTATTTCTCATTTTTACCTCCATAATTTGGAGGTTAACTTATGTAACCTTCTGAATAATTCTTTTTACTTTCTATTTTTACAATCATTGGCATAATTTTTTCTCCTTTCGTTCTTTTTAATTTCTAAAATTTAATTATTTTTGTTGCCACTTTCTCTACAAAGTTTCTATCATGTTCAACAAATATCATTGTAGGTTTATCTCTCAAAATAGCTTCTTCCAGTTTTTCTATTAAGTCTAAATCCAAGAAATTTAGAGGCTCATCCCATATATAAAAATCAGCTTTACTATAAATACTTAGGGCAAGGGCAATTTTTCTTTTTTCTCCTTGGCTAAACTCCAAAAGATTTCTGTAAAGCACTTCCCCTCTCATATCAAAACTAGCTAAAAATCTACCAAACTCTGATAAATCAATATTTTGTTTTAATAAATAATCTTTCAAAATTTCATTTTCATAAAAAATCTCTTGTTCAATATAGGAAATCTTAATCTGTGAAGAATAAAAATTTTCTATAATTTTTTTGATTACAGAACTCTTTCCGCAACCATTGGGCCCAATAAGAGCTATTCTTTCACCCTTTAATACATCTAAAGAAAAATTTTCTACTATGTTTTTACCTTCAAAGGAAATATTAAGTTTATCGATTTTTAGAAAAACTTGTGCTTTTGTATTAGACTGAAAAAATTTAATTTCATAATTTTTTTCAAAATTTTCAACTAGGGATTTTTTATCATCAATATCTTTTAATAAACGCTTTTCTAAATTTTTTGCTTTTTTCATAAGACTTGCTGCTCTAGCACCAATGTAACCCTTATCAACTACTGCTGCTGTTGATGTAGATTTTTCTTTTTCTGCTTTAAAAGACCAGTCATATTTTTCCCTAAAACTTTCCGTTTTCTTTTTTATTTCCCTTTTTAAGTTTTCATTTTTTTCAAGTTCTTTTTTTTCTTCCCGTTTTTTCTCATTCCTAAAGTTTGAAAATTCAGCTTTCTTAACTTCAATCCCTCTTCTACTATGAATATTAATTATATGGTCACCGATTTCATTCAAAAAGTTTTCGTCATGGGATACGCATATAAAACCTTTATTTTTCCCCTTTAGGTATTGTGCAACAATCTCTCTTCCATAAATATCAAGATGGTTTGTAGGTTCATCTATTAGTGGAAACTTGTCTTTTTGCAAAAAAAGTGCAATTAATTTAATCTTTGTCTTTTCTCCTCCGCTAAGGACTTGATATTTTTTATCCAAAATATCAAGACTTAAGCCTATGTCCAAGATTTCTTTTTCTATAATTGACTCAATTTCATAGCCTCCAGAGTTTCTATATATTTCTTCTACTTCTCCATATTTTATAAGAGCGTCTTCATTGCCCTCTTGCAGATATTTTTCTATTAATTCTTCCATTTGAAAGAAATTTCCAGCCAAATCCTTCAAAACAGTTCTTATTTCCAAGCTTTCATCATTAACTTCATAAGGGAAATAACTAAAAGTTCCTTTACTTATTATTTCTCCGTTAAAATTTGAGATTTCTCCTCCAATAAGCTTTAATAAAGTTGTTTTCCCTCTACCGTTTTTCCCTGTAAGAACTGTTTTCCAAGTTTTATCTATTTCAAGATTTAATCCTTCAAAAATTGTTTTGTAAGGAAAATCGTAACTAAATTCTAAATTTTTTATAATAATTTTGTCTATAATCAATTCCTCCTTTTATTAATATTAAGCCATTAATTTTATTTTCACTGGTTTACCTCCTTAAGAAATTTATCTAAAACTTTTTACTCTTCAAATTTTTTCTAGCATCCAAGCTACCCATCATATTAATGATTTTCTCTTTTTCAGCTCTTTTTAATCCTGCATTTTGCTTAGACTCTATGAAAGTAAGTTCTTTTTGAAGCTTTTTATATCTTTCAAATCTTTCTCTAGCAAGTTCGCCTATTTCTATAGCATTTCTTATGGCGCATTTCGGTTCATTTGTATGAGTGCAATCACTAAATTTGCATTTAGAAATTAGACTTTCTACATCTTCAAAGCTATTTTCTAAGTTTCCACCCCAAAACTGTAACTCTCTCATTCCCGGAGTATCTATAATTGCCCCATTTCCAAGATAAAAAAGTTCTCTATGAGTTGTAGTATGTCTACCTTTTGCGTCATCTTCACGGATTCCTTGAGTTTCCAAAATTTCATGTCCTAATAGCTTGTTAATAAGTGTAGATTTCCCCACACCTGAAGAACCTACAAGCGTAATAATATTCTCTTTTTCAAAATATTCCTTAATAGGAGACAAACTTTTTTCATCAAGAATACTAATTTTATATATTGGCACTCCAAAAGCAATATGTTCAAGTTCATTTATTTTTTCTTCTACCTCTTCTCCAATATCAGACTTAGTAAGTATAAATACAGGACTTGCGCCACTTTCATATACAAAAGTAAGGTATCGTTCCAATCTTGCAATATTAAAGTCATGGTTCAAAGAACTAACAATAAAAACATAATCTATGTTACTAGCAAGAATTTGTTCAATAACTTCATTTCCTGCTACTTTTCTAGATAATTTAGTTTTTCGAGGTTCTATGCCCGTAATGACATCCATTGTTTCGTTAATATTTACTAAATCTCCTACAACAGGAAATTCGTTAGCTTTCTTCATATTTCCAGTTATGCCAAGAAGTTTTTGTTCACCGTTAATATTTACTTTGTATAATCCCTTAAAGACTGCTATTACTCTAAAATTCATTTTTACCTCCAAATTTTGATTTTAGTCTTTTGGAGGAGGCGACTAAATTTTTAATCCTCCGAAATTTTCTACAATATCCATATAACATCTCTCCTTTTTGTGCGAAATATAAAATTAATTTTTATTTATAACGTTTTCTGAGTACTCCCCATATTTTAATATTAAGTTATCCATAACTTCCTTGTTTTCAGAGTATCCAACGTTTTCAACTAATCCTTCTTCTTTTGCTTCTTCAACATTTTCAGCAAATTTTTCTGTTGAACTTTTATGAGAAAAAGTACTACTGTTTATTCTTTCATCAAAACTCTCATCAATATAGTTTTTTAAATCCACTTCATTTTGAAGATACCATAGATTTTCTTCAAATACGATGTAAGGACTGATTTCCCTTCCAAGGGGGTCGGGATAATTTCCCAACAAATCATTCCAAAGCCTTATACCATTGAAGTTAGCTGATAAATCCCCATAGGAAATAATGCTTGCACCTATTCTATTCCCCCCCAGAAGCCATCTCTCCATAAAATACGAAAGTTTTAGAACATTATCAAACTCCCATCCTCTATCTAAAGCTCCAAAGAGAATACGTCCTGTCCGAAACATATGTTCTAGCTTATCTACTCCAATTTGAACTCCATTAAAATTTACTACACTACCAATAAAGGTATTTTTTTTCCCTAAAGACAGTCCCTCTCTAAGAGTCCAATTTTTATAGATTGAATCACTTTTTTTAATACTTATAATGTCTAAACTTTTATCTTTATACAAATCTGTTATAATTGATTCATCGGAAGTTTTATCGGTTATATATTTTTTTAAAGATTTATAGAGAACTTTTTTATCATTGCCTTTGTTTAATAAATTAGCATCATCTATTCCTTTTTGTAGATAATAATTAAACTTCTCATTTATTATTTGACTAGAATCGATAAGTTCTATTTTTGAATATGTAAAATTATCTGTTTCATCTGCGAAAGATTGAAATATAAAGCTTAAAAAGATTATTGTTAAAAACAGCCATTTTTTCATGTGTTCTCCTTGTATAATGAAGTATTATTAATATTCAATAGCTAATCCCAGTTTGTTTCCAACCATTTTCCCATAAGATTATGCAAGTTTTCTTCCAAAGTTTCCAATTCTTTAGAAATTTCTGTTAACAAATTATAATTATTTTCACTTTGAAGTTTTCCTTTTAAAATTTCTATCTCTGTTTCAGTATTTTCAATGTCTTTTTCAAGGTTCTTTATATAATTATTAGAAAATTTCTTTTTTGATTTTTCTATAACTTTTTCTATAATTTCAATTTTCTCGACATTATTTGGCTTTTTAGCTTTATAATATTCATAATTTCCTTCATAATCATAAATCTTTTGATTATCAATCTCCAAAATCCTTTGAGCTACGCTATTAATGAAATATCTATCATGGGAAATAAAGAGTAACGTTCCTTCATACTCATTCAAAACTTCTTCAAATACTTCTTTGAATTCAATATCTAAATGGTTTGTTGGCTCATCTAATATCAGAAAATTAAATCCATTAGTAATCATAACAAGGAGTTTTAAACGACTTTTTTCTCCACCACTTAAAGAATCTATTTTTTTATTAACATCTTCACCATAAAAATGAAATTTTGATAAAGTTTGTCTAATATCATCATATTTTATCTCTGTTTCTTTTTCTAAATATTCAAAAATTGTCATATTAGTATTTTCAAACTCTGTATTTTGGTCAAGATAAGCAATTTTAATATTTTCAGCTAGTTTAATTGATTCATTGCCTTCCATTATCATCTTTATAAGGGTAGTTTTTCCAGAACCATTTTTACCAAGAAGAGCAACTTTTTCTCCTCTTATTATTTCAAAGGTAATGTTTTCAAACAGAAGTTTTTCATCAAATTTTTTAGATAAACTTTCCACTTTCAAAATTCTTTTACTTCCAAAATTATCATCTTTGAAATCAAATTTAATTTTTTTACTTTTCTTTGGATTATCAATTTTATCAAGCTTTTCAATACGTTTTTCCATATTTTTAGCTTTTTTAAACATAGCTTCATTGTCTCCATTGGCACCCCAATGTCGAAATCTTCGTATCGCATCTTCCATTTTCTTAATCTGCTTTTTTTGATTCAAATACTCTTCTGATTGCCTTTCAAATCTTTCTCTTTTTTCAATTAGATAATTTGAAAAATTTGTCAAATACAATTCACTTTCACCATCAGATATTTCTATAATTTTAGTCACAATTTTATCCATAAAATATCTATCATGGGAAATGATTACAACGCTTCCTTTATAGTTTTTTATAAACTCTTCTAACCATTCAATAGTATCAATATCCAGATGATTGGTAGGTTCATCAAGTAAAAGAACATCAGGGTTTTCTAGCAAAACTTTCCCAAGAATAATTCTTGATTTTTCT
>JAGNSM010000093.1 GCA_017988045.1 Fusobacteriaceae bacterium | reverse complement strand
ATATAGTAAATTAAAAAATAATCAAAGGATTTTTTGTTGAATTTATCGTTAAAAAAATAGTTACAATCTAAGTTATGAAATTATCTATAAATCTAGGCCTATTATGAACTTTACTAAACTTTACGATTTTTTCTAGCTTGTTTTAAATACATTTACAAGTTCTTTTAACGTATCAGAAATGTTAGACAATTTATAAGAAGCTTGTTTTGTATCTTCTGTAGAATGATTGTTTTCGTCAATTATTGTTGCTAATTGTTGTAATTTTTTATCTAGTTCATCAATTACTTCCGATTGTTCAATAGTTCTTCCTTCTATTTCAGAACTAGCTGTTGCTAAATTCTGGGTTCCTATTTCAATCTCATTAACAGAACTTTCTAATTCACCAATAGATTCAGATATATCTAGAACTTCTTTATTTGACTCTAAAACTTTTTCTTTCAACTCTTTCATTTTTTCTTTCGTTAACATTGAAACTTTTGAACTTGATTTTAAATTTCTTTTCAAATCTTCATTTAATTCTAAAATATCTTCTGTGAATTCTTTAGAAATAATTGAAAGCTTTTTTACTTCATCTGCTACAACGGTAAATCCACGCCCTGCATCTCCAGCTCTAGCGGCTTCTATGGCAGCGTTTAAAGCTAATAAATTTGTTTGCTCTGCTATTTGTTGTAAAACTTTTAATTTTTCATCTATCATCTTTACATCGTTTTCTAACTTGTGCATTTCAAATAAAGTTTGTTCTGTAAAACTATATCCTTCTTCTGCATAAATACTAGCACTAGAGGACAACTTTAATGTTATTTCTGCATTTTTAAATATGTTTGTAATTGTTTGAGAAACTTCTACAATAGAGCTAGCTATTTCTTCAGTACTTGCTACTTGTTCCCTAACATTATCCATAACATTTTGAGTTTTATCTTTTATAAAATTCATTCCATTTTCTAGTTCATTTTTAATCCTAATTTGCTTAAAAGATCCTTGAGAAATTATATTCATCTTATCTGATACTTCTTTAGAATTTGAAGTTATATCTATAGCTTTGTTTTTAATTTGATTTATCATTTCTTTCAAATTAAAGATGAATATATTCAACTTTTCATTCATTTTTCCTAATTCATCATTATTTGAGGTATCTAGTACAACAGTTAAATCCCCAGAAGATAAATAATGCGATTCATCGGAAACTTCTTGTACGCTTTTAGTTATTCCTGAAACTACTATTAAACCCAGTGTTAATGTTAATATAGTAACTATTAAAAAAATAACAGACTCAATTATAAATACTTGAATAGAATTTTTTTTATGACTCTCTACCTTTTGAATCAAATCTAAAAGTAAATAATCTTCAATTTCTTTCATTATATTTATTTTTTCCGTAATTGTACTAAACCAATATTTAGGATTTATATTAAAATTTCCTATATCATAATTATCAATAGCTATTTTTCTCATTCGGTTAACTTCAACAATAGCATTTCCTTCTAATTTATTATTTACGTAATCCACATTTTCTTTTGAAGAATAAAATACGAACTCCTTCATAAATAATTCTTGCTCTGTCATAAGGGAACTAAAAATTAAGAACATTCCTGGATTAAATTTATTTGATGAAAATGCATTATTTAATGTAGCCCTTTCTATCCCAGTTCTTTCTTTAGAAAATAAAAACAAAAGATAAGCTTTTATAGAATTAAAAATTTCGTTATTTGGAGCTAAAAACGAAATAGGTTCAATCAGTTTAAGTGTCTCATCATTCATTTTATTATAAAATCCTACTGTTTCAGGAGCCGTAAGAGCAAATGAATCAACCATTGAACGAACTGAGCTCAAATTATTAAAAATATTAATAACTTTTTCACTACTAGCCTTTAAATCTGCACTATAATTTTCAAGAACTAAAGAATCCAAACTACTCTTAAAAATTAGAAAAGCTTCATCACTTTTTTTTCTTTGAGACTTTAGTTCATCCCTATATAAAGTTCCATTACTTCCTAAAAAACCAGATGACATACCCCTTTCAATCTGAGTTTCATGAACTAAATTACTTGTATTTTTTATTATATAAACTAATTTACTTATTTTTGAAGCTTGGAAATAGTTGATATATAGGGTTTTCAACTCAGCAAAAACAAGAAATAATACGAATAATAAGGGAAATAGTAAAAGTGCTGTCAATTTTTTTTTAATGCTTAAATTCATAATAAACCTCCAAGTTTTGTATTTAATAATATTTAAATTAAAAATTCTTATTTTGTGTTTTGTAATCAATGTTTCTTTTGTTTGAAGATAGAGAAACTTATTTTATTTGATTTTTATACATAGAAAGAGAAGTAAAAATTTTTAATGCACTTAAATCCTAATCTAACCACAAACTAACTTTATTTCTTCCACTATTTTTAGATTTATATAAAGCTTTATCTGCTTTTTCAATAATATCCCCTACAAATACATCTCTGGGGCTCATTTGGTATACACCTAAGCTTATGGTTATATGCCCTATATGATAAAAGTGTTTTTCTTCTACTTTTTTTCTTATATTTTCAGACAAAGTCAATGCGCCATGAGCATCTGTATCAGGAAGAAGGCATACAAATTCTTCTCCACCCCAACGGGCAAATAAATCAGTCTTTCTTAAGTTTTTTGTTATCAAATTACATAATTCAACCAAGATTTCATCTCCGAGATTATGTCCATAACTATCATTAACTTTTTTGAAAAAATCAATATCAATCATAACAATACTAAAGGTTGACCCATATCTTTCTGCCCTATCAAATTCATAAGAAGCCATTTCCATAAATCTGACCCTATTAAATACCTTTGTAAGATAATCTGTTTGGGACAAGATTTTAAGTTTATTTTTATCTGTAATATAAATATAACTACTTACTATTGATATAAGTACTATCAATAGTATCAGGAAAAATATTAAAAGGTATTTAGAAAAAATATCTTTATAATGACTTGTCTTCGATATACTCATCATATAAGCAACATGGTTATTGCCAATATTCTTAATTGATATAAATTGAGCTAAATAATATTCATTATCCATTTTTTTGATAAAACTAAAATTTTCATTATTTTTTAGTCTTTCATTAATATCAGTATCCTGAAAAAATTCTTTCAATTTTTTATTATTAAAAACTTTAGTATTTCTTAAAGAAACCTCTTTAACTTCTTTATCAAAATAATAATTTTGGAAAATTTCGATTTTTTCATAATTTCCCATCATATCGTCAAATACTATTTTTTCTACAATATTTCCATCCATCATAAAAAACACATCAAGTTCTTTGTATAAATCTGTTATAATTTCTATAAGAGTTGCCATAGAAATTGATATTTCTACAGAACCTACGTAATTATTTTCATAAAATATGGGGTAAATAAATCTATAACCATTGTATATTTTTCCTTCTTCGAAGCCCTTAATAAACTTCTTTTCCTCGACTACAATTTTTATACCTTCTCTATCAGAAGTAAGATTATCTCCAAATTTTTTTGGGCTATGAAACCTAATAAAAGAATCCCCATTGGCTAAATGAAAATGAAGTTGTCTAAAATTATAACGAGTAATATTTCTATAATTATTTTTTAATATTTCATAGAGCTTTTTTCTTTCTATATTCTTTTCTTCTTCATTTCCAGAGTTAGCTCTGTTCATAAGGCTTAAAACTTCTTCTTTATTTACACTTTCTTCAAAAATATATTTTGAAAAAACTTCATAAGTAGCCAAAATTGAATTCATCTTTGAAGAAAAACTTTTTAATTCAGATTCAAGATATAGTTCTTGTTGTTTTTTGTTTTCTCTGTAAATTAATATTCCAATAAATATTCCCAAGATTACCAAAAATGTGGATATAATTCCAAATGTTCTATAGGGATGCTTAACGACTCTTTTATTTATATTCATAATATAGCCTCTCTCTTTATAAATTTACTCTGAATAGGCATCTTTAATAGCTATAATTTTTTCATAAGCTTCAAAAAAGGCATCTACTACCAGTGAATCAAATTGTTTCCCTCTTTGACTATCTAAATAATCCAAAATATCTTCCATAGGCCATGGTTTTTTGTAGACTCTTTCAGAGCTAAGAGCATCAAATACATCTGCAAGAGCCACTATTCTTCCTTCAAGGCTCAGCTCTGAGGACATAATTCCACGGGGATACCCTGTTCCATCATATTTTTCGTGGTGTTCTAGAGCAATCTTTGCAGCTAGTTGCAAAATGTCTTTTTTTGAATCTTTTAATATCTCATAACCTACTTTGGCATGACTCTTTATAAGATTAAACTCTTCATTAGTTAGTTTCCCCGGTTTCAATAAAATTTTGTCTGGTATTGCAATTTTCCCTATGTCATGCAATATTGATGCTATTTTTAAATTTTCTGCTTCTATTTCACTAAAACCCATTTGCAGACTGATAAGTCTCGAATAATCTGCTACTTTATACACATGGCTTCCTGTTTCACTAGATCTATTCTCTATTACTTCTCCAAGTTTAACTATTATTTCCTTATTAGTATCCTTATTTTCTTTAATCAGATTATTTATACTAATCATCATCTTATTAAAGGCTTTTGCCATTTGAGCAATTTCATCTTGACCCTTGTCATGCATCAATATATCTAAATCCCCATCAGTAGCTCGTTTCATCAAATTTTTTAATCTGTTTATAGGATTTGATATACTATATGAAATAATAATTGCAAATATAAGTGATAAAATTAAAGTTATTATTCCTATTGCGATTATAAAGGTAAGAAGTATTTTGGAATCTTTATAAATGTAAGTTAGTGGAATAAAAGAAATGATATTCCAACTGTACTCTTCCATACTATTTATAATAACTTCATAATAATTGTTATCAATTAAAACTATATCTTTATTTTTTAGCTTATTAATTTTACTTTTATTAATCATAGGTAAATTCTCAAAATATATATTACTTGCATAATCATTTGTGTTTTTTGAAATAACTAAACCATCATTATTTATAACAATAATCTTTGCCTTTTCTCCCATTCTTAAATCTTCCAAAGTATCCTTTATATAAGATTCTTTGAATGTAAGTAATATTGTTCCTATATATTCACCAGTTTTATTATTAAGAACTTTTACTCCCATTGCTATTTGAGTATTCCCGTTTATATCTTTCAAGATTCTGTATTCTTTATAGTTATCTGAGTTTTTTAGCAAATTATTTAAATTAATTAATTGGTCTTTTTCATAATTAATTTGTCCTACACCTATGATTGAGTCGCCTATTACTAGATTTATACTAGTTATAGATGAAGACATACCCAGAGTAATGATTCTCATTTTTTCGGTAAAATCTCTAGAAATTTCATTTCTGTACTTAAAATTCTCTAATTTTTCCAATGAGCCCTTTAATTGTGATATATTTTGTATACTTCCCCGTGTAGAAAGCTCTTCAATGATACTTTCAAAGTATCTAAGTTCCTTTGTAAGTTTCTCATTTGTCTGAGCGACTAATTGTTCTGAATAAAATAGAGTCTTATTTTCAGAGTTTTTTTTCGATATATTATAAATAATGATACTTGTAAAAAACACTGGAAAGAGTATAAGTATAAAGAACGCAAGAGTTAATTTATTATGAATCTTATATTTTCTAAGATAATTCATGATTTTCCCCCTTTCCAAATCTAATCATATAAAATTGCTCCTAAGTCTGGATTATTAACATTTGTAGAGTCATACCAAATATATTCTGTATAGATTTTTTTAGGAATAGGCTCTTTTTTATAACTTTTATATGCAGCCTCTACAGCTTTATAACCTATATCTATTGGATTTTGACTTATAGCCCCGAGCATTATACCTTGAGAAATTGCAGTTTTTTGCTGTAATCCTGCATCAAATCCCACAATTACAATATTTTTTTCTCTCTTATTTTGAACTATACTATTAAGAGTTCCAATGGCTGAGCCTTCATTTGTAGCAAAAATTGCCTTAAGCTTTGGGTACTTTTTAAGTAATTTACTTACTAAATCACTAGTTAAATCATGTTCTCCAAGACCTAAAACTACTTCTACTATTCTAATATTTGGATATGACACAATTATTTTTTCAGAAAAACCCTTTATTCTGTCTGAACCAGTTTCACTATTATTATCATGAGCAACTATGGCTATTTCTCCTTCAAAGTTAATAGCTTCAGCGATTTTTTCTGCTGCATAAGAGGCTGCTTCCTTGTTGTTAGTAGTCACAGAACTAATAGGAATATCGCTTTCTATTCCTGAGTCAAAAGTTATTATAGGAATATTCATATTATTTATTTTTTCAACTATAGGTAAAATTTCTCTACTATCTGTTGCAGCAAGTATTATTGCTTTAGGATGTTTTCTAAGGACATTCTCAAGCATATTTTTCTGTTGAGCAATAGCAAAATCCCCTTCGGGCCCTTCAAAAGTAATCTCTACATTGTAATCTTTAGCCGCCTCAAAGGCGCCCATTTTCACTGCTTGCCAAAATTGATGTTGCCAACCTTTAGAAATAATTGCAAAATATGGTTTTTCTTCGTCTATATTATTTTCTGATTCTTTATTTCCTGTAGTTTTTGAACAGGCAAAAAAAAGTATTAGCATTAAACTATAAATGTATTTTTTCATTCTATATACCTCCTAATTTTATCTAGCTAAAAATCTTTATATTTTTGTCCATAAAACATAATTGTGTATTCTCTATATTCTTTCTTGGTTCAGAAAAATAAAATCCCTGTGAATAATCTATATCAAGAGACTGAACTTTTCTAAAAACTTCTTCTGAGTACACAAATTCAGCAATAGTTTTAATTCCCATTTTTTTTGCAAAATCTACTATTAATTTTGCTATATGAGCTGAATTTTTATCTGTATGAATGGTTCTAATAATGCTTGCATCAATTTTGATATAATCAACATTTAGGTTTAGTATGTGGGTAAAATTTGAATATCCACTACCAAAGTCGTCAATAGCAATCTTACAATCAAATTCTTTTACTTTTTTTATAAAATTTTTCACTTCATCATAATTCTCTATACCTTCTGATTCCAAAAGCTCAAATACTATATTTTTTGTCTTATCTTCTGGAAAGCTTTTCAGCTTGCCTAAAAGTAATTTCATTGTAGATATATTTCTTATATCATCAATAGAAATATTAATTGAAATTTCATAATCAGAATTTTTTATTCTTTCAAAGGTTTCCAAAATTATAAGTTTTGTCAAATGGTTATAAAGACCATATTTTTTTGAAGAACTGATGAAATTATGAGGGGAAATGTATGTATCTTCTTCATCTTCTATTCTTATTAGAGCTTCATATTTTTCACAACACTGGGTTTTATTATTTATTATAGGCTGATAAAAGGCTGTTATTTTTTTATCTCTAACAGAAGTTATAAGCTTTGTTTTCCAATAATAATTATAATTATTCTCTACATTGTTAATCATATCTTTAGTATACAAAGCATATTGTAATTTTTTGTCCTTAGCATATTTTAGTGCAAAATTAGCATTGTGCACTAATTCTTGTATAGTTGTTGAATCATCTACATTTGGATTAAAAATAGCAACTCCTATATTAATTGTAAGGAAAATTTCATGATTTTTTACCATAAAGGGTCTTTCACTAATAAGGTCAAAAATATAATTAGCAAAGGTATCAATTTCTAAATAATCTGCTTCTCCTTCATATGTAATAGCAAATTCATCTCCTCCTAAACGGTAACACTCAAAATGGTTATCAAGTAATCTTTGAGCAAAAAGCCTAAGAGCTTCATCACCAACTTTATTCCCAAACAAAGTATTAATCTCTCTAAAGTAGCAAATATTCACTACACAAAGAGTTAGGCAATTTTTGAGCTTATTTTTATTTTTTTCAAAAAGTACAGTTTCTCTATTTAAGCCTGTAAGTGAATCTATCGTTACACTTTTGTTCAAGATAAAATTCTTTTCATTAAGTATATCTGCTATTTTTTCTATTTTATTTCTAGATTCCAAAAGGTCCAAAGTAGTTTCCTTTAGACTTAAATTAATTTTATAACTTTTTATGTAATTTCTTGCTACAAAATATGAAAACAAAGACAAGAAAAAAGGTGCACTGTCAATAACAAAAAGAAGTTT
>JAGNSM010000092.1 GCA_017988045.1 Fusobacteriaceae bacterium | reverse complement strand
ATTAGTGACAGAGTTGTCTTTATGGAACAAGGTCAAGTTTTAAAAACTGGTAAAGTAGATGAAATCTTTGATAAAAATTATTTTCCAAGAATCGAAAATTATTTAAACAATTTCTAATTACAAAAGGGTTTGGCAATCGCCAAACCCTTTATTTTTATACATTCGGTATTTTTACAAAGAACTTTGTCCCTACACCAAGTTCCGATTCAAATCCTATTTGTCCTCCATGAGCCTCAACTATTCGCTTAGCATTTACCAGTCCAAATCCTGTTCCATTATATTTTCCAAATGTTTTACCAGGCTTAAACAGTTCACTTTTATGCTCTTCTGCTATACCTTTTCCATTATCCAATATTTCCACAATAATAAACATATCTTCTTTATATATTTTTATTTCTATTTCATCTGTATCATCATCTAAAGCTTCATAAGCATTTTTTATTATATTCCAAAAAACATTATGAAATTTTATTTTATCTACATAAGCAACTGTTTTCCCTTTGATATCTAGACGTGTTATCTCTTCTATTCTAAGAAGTCTTACTATGTCCATCACCATTTCTCTTATATCTTCATATTTTCTTTCAAGAACTATATCTTCTCCTTCAATAGTAAGCCCAAGTATATCTTCTAGCGTAGTCCGAATTATCTCTAAAGCTCCTTCCATTTTAGGGATAAGCTCCATTTTATTCTCTTTTATTTTCATAAGTTCCAAATATCCAAATAATCCCGTTAAAGGATTTTTCAAATCATGAACTATTGACGCTACCGATTCTCCGATTAAAGATAATTTTTTAAAATCATTTATTCTTTTTCTTTCATACTCTTTAATCTTTTCAATATCTCTAAAGCTAAAGATAGTATAATCTTCTCCCTCATAATTAAATGGATATACATTTAATATTATACTAATTCTTTCTACTCTTCCATCTATTTTTATATTTAAAAATCCTTCTCTATTATAAATTGGTACTTTCTCTTTTTTTACTTCCTCTATAACCTTTTGGAACATGCAATTACTACAAAGATTTGAAAGGCTACATTTGTTATCCAATATATTCACTTCACATAAGCTATCTTTTTCTTCTATTGTAGAAAAACTAATTGTCGGATTTTTTTTGATAAACTCTTTCATTTTAGCGTTAATTGACTGAACTATTCCCTCAGAATCAAATATCAACGTATACTCTGGAGTTGAACAAATTAAAGCTTTTAATATAGGGCTTTTCTCCAGTTCCTTAAATATTACATTATCAAGCTTCATAAATATATCCTCCATTCTCAAAGTATTAAAAAGTTCTAAAATTTCTTTTCATAAAACTCTCTATGAATCCCATTTCCATATTCATCTTCTAAAAAATCAATTTTCTTAAATCCAAATTTCTCATATAATCTTATAGCTTTAATATTATCTGAAGCTACTGTTAGCTGAATCTTTAAAATATTCTCTTTTGAAATTAGTTCTAATACTTCACTCAAAAGCCTAGAACCTAATCCCATGCCAAAATTTTTTGGTTTCACAGCTAAACCATATAAATAAACTATTTCTGTATCCCATGACCGAACTAATTCAACACAAGCTACTAACTCTTTATTATCTATAAGCCCATAAACCCTACCATATTTGACAATAGGTTTCAAATTCCACTTATCTATCGCTCCATTTTTCCCAAACACTTCTGATTCAAGTGCAATTATTTGTTCCATATAATCTTTATTATCTTTATTTATAAGTACCATTTCCATTAATATTCTACCTCATAAAGGTAAAGTCCTTGTGGTTCTGCCATTATCTTTCCATTTTCTTGCATATCTGGATTTTCAAGTTTATTTATAAGATAATCTTCTGATTTTTCTCCAAAATATACTGCTAAAGCTGAACCAACTATTATCCTTACCATAGATTTTAAAAATGAATTTGCTTTCAAATATATATGTATTTCATCATTACTTTTATAAGCATAAATTTCATAAATTTCTCTTATGCCACTCTGAGCTCCACAATCAGCTTTTCTAAAACTTCCAAAGTCATGTTGTCCCATTAATACAGATAATATTTTGTTTAATTTTTCAATATCTATATCTTCTTTGACAAACATAACTCTATTTCTTTGAAATATATCTTTTTTAGAGCTTAACTTATATATATATGAACGCCATTTTGCAGAAAATCTCGCATTAAAATCTTCTTCTACCTCCTCTAATCCCAAAAGATTAATATCCTTTGGTAAAGCCTTTGAGAGAGCATATTGAAGTCTTTCAGCAGGTATTTTAACTTTTGTTAGGAAATTACTCACTTGTTTTAGGGCGTGAACTCCTCTATCTGTTCTACCTGAGTTCACCAAATTAATCTCTTCCTTTAATATGGACTTCAAGGACTTTTCTATTTCCCCTGCAACTGTTCTTGCTTTTTCTTGTCTTTGCATACCAAAAAAATTTGTGCCATCATATTCATATATCAATTTTATATTTCTCATTTTTACCTCATTTTAAGCTACAAATTTATTTTAACATCAATTACACATTAAGCATATCACAGTATATAAATGAAGTCCACTTTTTTTTGCTTACAGGTGAACGTTTAATAACCTTTATGTTCCATAATAGTTGTGTGCTTCTAACAGACTATTTGACCGCTATTTGTTCGAATAAATCACTATACTTATATTCCCCTAATAAAAACCAGTCAAACTTTATACGTTTTTCTATAAAAAAACTAAAACATTTAAATTCACAACTTCAGTCAATAATATTAACTAAAATAAAATTCTATATTTATTAATTATTTTTAACAATCTATGTCACATTTTTTTCAATGTTCTTAACCAAATAATTTTTTTATATTTTTTTTATATTTCAATCTCTCAACTTAAAAAAATCACATGATTTTATTTCGTATATCAAAGGTTTCGTAAGCTTTAGTTTTCAATGCTTTGTGAAGAATTAAACTTTGATTTTATGTAGAATTTTCATGGAAAGTATTGTAGAATATAGTGTTGACTAAAATTACTTAATTAAGTTTAGGAGGTACCATGACTTTATTCAAATTTAAAGGTGGAATTCATCCGCCAGAAAATAAATCATCAACTGAGCATCTTGTAATTGAAAATTTCAAAAGTCCAGAAATTGTATACATACCTCTATTACAGCATATAGGTTCTGTCTGTGAACCTTTGGTCAAAATAGGCGATAGAGTTTTAAAAGGTCAAAAAATTGCTGACAGTACTGGAGCCGTTTCAGTTCCTATACATTCATCAGTAAGTGGTAGAGTTATAAAAATTGATATACTTCCTTTTACATTAAGAGGAAAAGTTAATACTATCGTTATTGAAAACGATTTTCAAGATGAATTAGTAGTTTTTAATACTTTAGATAATTACAAAGAGAAATCTAAAAATGAACTCTTAGATAAAATGAGAGATTTAGGTGTTGTCGGATTAGGAGGAGCTCTTTTTCCCACACATATCAAGCTAAATCCACCTAGAGACAAAGAAATTAATACTTTAATAATCAATGCTTCTGAATGTGAACCTTATCTTAATAGTGATAATCGTATGTCTATCGAAAAAACTACCGAGATAATAAAAGGTATAGAAATAGCCATGTATATTCTTGGAGTTCATAAAGCATTTATAGGTATAGAAGATAACAAAAAAGAAGCGATAGAGTCCTTTAAAAAGGCTCTAATTAACAAAACAGATATTGAACTAGCTGTTTTAGCAACTAAATATCCGCAAGGTGGAGAAAAACAACTTATTAAAGCTATTTGTAATAAAAATATCCCTACAGGTAAACTTCCTATGGATGTGGGAGTTGTTGTCATTAACGTTACTACTGCTTACTGGATTTTCAACTCTATTATCAATGGTTATCCAGTCATAGAAGAAGTTGTTACTGTTAGTGGAGGAGCCATAGAAACCCCTAAAAACTATAGAGTGCTGATAGGAACTCCTATCAAAGAAATTATTGATAGTGTTGGAATAAATAGAGAAAAAATGGATAAACTCTTAACTGGTGGTCCCATGATGGGTATAGCACAACATACAGAATCTGTTCCTGTAATCAAAGGAACTTCGGGAATACTTGCATTGACTCCAGAAGAAACTAATCCTTACAAATCCAAAGCTTGTATAAGTTGTGGAAAATGTGTTGATGCTTGTCCCATGGGGTTATCTCCATTAATGTATGCCAAATTTGCTCAATTCGAGAAATGGGAAGAATTTAAAGAATACAGTCTTTTGGAGTGTATTGAATGTGGAAGCTGTCAATTCGTATGTCCATCAAAGCGTCCTCTTACTGAGGGGATTAGAATAGGAAAAGCTAAGTTAAGAAGCATGGAAATAAAGAACTAGGAGGCATTATGGAAAAACTTTATAGAATGGGGTCATCTCCCCATATAAGAACAAAAGAAAATGTTGAAAAAATAATGTATGATGTAATAATTGCTCTAACTCCTGCATTATTAGCAAGTACTTATTTTTTTGGAATAAGAGCCTTATTAATTACTGTAGTTTCTGTACTAAGTTGTCTGGCTACAGAGATTTTATTAAATAAATACATGAAAAAGGAAAAATCACATTTTGATGGAAGTGCTATAATAACAGGGATTTTATTAGCATTCTTAGTTCCATCAAGTTTACCATATCCATTAGTCATTCTTGGAGCCTTCATTAGTATAGCTTTAGGAAAAATGGTCTTTGGAGGACTTGGCCACAATATTTTCAATCCAGCAGCAGTAGGTAGAATTTTTTTAATGATTAGTTATCCTGTAGCAATGACTACTTGGCCCCTAGCAAAAGGATTTGAAGGTGCTAGCAAATATATTAATGCTGATGGAATAACTGGTGCTACTGTACTTACTCTCATGAAAAAAGGTGAAGATTTGAGTGGATTGTTTTCTCATCCCATTTCAGATTTATTTACAGGAAAAATGGGAGGTTCTTTAGGAGAAACTTCTGCATTAGCTCTTATTATTGGTGGATTCTATCTTATTTACAAAAAGCACATTGACTACAAAGTACCTTTTACAATCATTGGTTTAGTCGGAATAATTGCTCTAATTTTTGGACAAAACCCTCTGCATCATATTTTGTCTGGAGGAGTAATTTTGGGCGCATTTTTTATGGCAACAGATATGGTAACTACTCCTTATACCAATAAAGGAAAAATAATTTTTGCAATAGGAATTGCTTCAATAACTATGCTTATTAGATTAAAGGGGTCATATCCAGAAGGCGTTGCTTTCTCTATTTTGATAATGAATGGCTTCACTCCTCTTATCAATAAATATATTAGACCTAAAAGATTTAGCGAGGTGAAATCTAAATGAAAGAATTTATACATTTTGGTTTAGTATTATTAATCATTGCTGCTATTTCTGCTGGTATCTTAAATTTTGTTAATAATAAAACAACTCCTATTATTAACGAAAGAAACGTAAGTGCTCAAATAGATGCTAGAAAAGCCGTTTATTCTGAAGCAAATAATTTTAAAGAAAATGAAAAAATAGATGTAGAAGGATATTTTTTCATTCCTGCATATAAAGATAGTGAACAAATAGGCTATGTAGTTTCAGGAATAGGGCAAGGATATGGCGGAGAAATCAATCTTACTATGGCCTTTGACTTGAGTGGTAAAATAAAAGGAGTAAAAATTCTTAGTGCTAAAGAAACCCCTGGTTTAGGAGATAAGATTTTTAATGAAGATTGGTTAAAAAAATGGGTTGATAGAGATAAAAATTATGAATTTAAGGTCGGTATTGACTCCTTTGCAGGTGCTACTATTTCTCCAAAAGCAGTTCATTCAGAATTAATAAAAATTCTAAAAGTTTATGACGAGAAGGTGAAAAAATAATGAAAATAAATTTTAGAGAAATAAGTAGAGGTATTTTTAAAGAAAATCCAACTTTTGTCTTATTCTTAGGCCTTTGTCCTACTTTAGGAGTAACAACTTCTGCTGTAAATGGTATAGCTATGGGACTTGCAACATTATTTGTTTTGATTCTATCAAATGTCATAATTTCTATGATAAAAAATTTAATCCCTAGCAAAATAAGGATACCAGCGTATATAATGGTTATTGCTACTCTTGTAACAGTATTAGAATTAAGTATGAAAGCTTACTTTCCAAGTTTATATGAAGTTTTAGGAATATTCATTCCTCTTATTGTAGTTAACTGTATTATTCTTGGAAGAGCTGAAAGTTATGCTTCCAAAAATAGCATCTTAAATTCTATGTTTGATGGGATTGGAAATGGATTAGGATTTACTTTATCATTAACAGTAATTGGTTCCATTAGAGAAATTATTGGAAGCGGTAAATTATTTGGGCTTTCTATGGTAGATAAATTATTTGATCCAGCTATGATTTTTATATTACCACCAGGCGCTTTTATAACTATTGGTGTACTAGTTGCGATTATAAACAAGTACAAACAAAAAGGAAGTAGATAATATGGATTTAGGAAAACTAATAGGTATAATAATTTCATCTATATTAATTAATAACTTTATATTTTCTAGATTTTTAGGTTTATGTCCTTTTATGGGTGTATCAAAAAAAATTGAGAGTTCTTTAGGAATGGGTATGGCTGTAACTTTTGTTATGACTTTAGCATCATCTGTTACATGGATAGTAAATAGGTATGTCTTAATACCTAATGGATTAGAGTATTTACAAACTATAACCTTTATCCTTATAATTGCTTCTTTAGTACAATTTGTAGAAATGGCTACAGAAAAATTTAGCCCTAATCTCTATAAAGCTCTTGGAGTGTTTTTACCTTTAATAACAACTAACTGCGCTGTGCTTGGAGTAGCAATAATCAACATTAAAGAAGAATACAGCTTTGTTGAATCTATGGCAAGTGGCTTTGCAGGAGCTGTTGGATTCACTCTAGCTCTTGTTATACTAGCTGGCATAAGAGAACGACTCGAGTATTCTGATGTCCCTGAATCTTTTAAGGGAATTGGAATAGCGTTTATAACTGCTGGGATACTAGCTATGGCATTTATGGGCTTTAGCGGAATAAAGATTTAATACTGGAGGAAAATTTATGGGAAGTTTTATACCAATAATTATATTAGGAATTTTAGGATTACTTATGGGATTATTTTTAGCCTATGCATCAAAAAAATTTGAGGTAAAAAAAGACGAAAAAGTAGAAAGAATATTAAATATTCTTCCTGGTGTTAACTGTGGAGCTTGTGGATACCCAGGATGTTCTGGATATGCTGAAGGAATTGCAAAAGGAGCTGAGATAAACCTTTGTTCCCCCGGAGGAGAAGAAGTTAGAAAAGCCTTAGAAGAGCTTACTGGTAAGAGTGCAGGAATTTCTGAAAAAAAAGTTGCTAGAGTTTTTTGTCAGGGAGACAATGTAAAAGTTAAAAAATTGTATGATTTTGATGCAGATATAAAAACTTGTGCAAATGCGAACTTATATTTTGGTGGAGACAAAGCATGTATGTATTCATGTTTAGGCTATGGCGATTGTCAAAGAGTTTGTCCTGCAGATGCTATCTACACTAATGATAAAGGTATAGTTATTGTCGACGAAAGTAAATGTATCTCTTGCGAAAAATGTGTTAAAGTTTGTCCGAAAAAAGTTATTAAAATGGTTCCTGAAAAATCGAAAGTAACCGTTCTTTGTAACAATAGAGAAAAAGCTCAGATAGCAAAATCAAACTGTAGTATTGCATGTATTGCTTGTGGTCTTTGTGCCAAATCATGTCCAGTAAATGCTATTGAGATTAGTGGAAACTTAGCCAAAATAGACCATGAAAAATGTATTAACTGTGGTATATGTGCATTAAAATGTCCAACCAATGCTATTAAAAGTGAATTAAAAGAATATAAAATAGCAGAAATAATCCCAGAAAATTGCATCGGATGTACTGCATGTAAAAGAGTCTGTCCTGTAGAAGCAATAGAAGGAGAGATTAAGCAAAAACATAAAATTTTAGAACATAAATGCATTGGATGTGGGCTTTGCTTTGAAAAATGTAAATTTAATGCAATTATTATCAGAAATAAAATTGTTAAAGAATAAAAAATATAAATATAGCTCAATAATCACTAACATAAATTTTATAAATACAAGCAAAGATTTAGTGAAAAACAGAACAGAAAATTTCTGTTTTAGTTGACAATAAGTCTTGTTTTTGATAAGATAGTGATATATGTAATTTG
>JAGNSM010000238.1 GCA_017988045.1 Fusobacteriaceae bacterium | reverse complement strand
CCACCACTCATACCGACAGCTACAGTTATAGCCTTATTTTCTTCTTTGAATTGTAATAAATGTTCAAATTTTTTTAAATCTTCCACCATTTCCTCCTAATTTATTAAGTGATAGGAAAAAGCTATCCTTAAATTTATATTAATATAAATCAGATAAGTTTCTTTCTTGTTCTACAACTAATTCTAGTTGTTTTACAAATTCATCGATATCCTCTTTAGTATTAAACTTTCCAAGACTAACTCTAATACTAGATTTAGCCATTTTTGTATCGTGCCCAAGAGCCAAAAGTACATGGCTAGGATTCAAAGTCCCTGATGAACAAGCAGAACCAGCACTAATACAAATACCTCTCAAATCAAGGTTAAAGAGTATGGACTCAGCCATAGCATTATCAATCGTAAGGCTACTTATATTAGATAACCTATTATTTAAATTTCCATTAATAGTAACAGAGGGTATTTTTTCCAATATAAGAGTTTCCATATAATCACGTAGCTCTTTTTCTCTTTGAGATTCAGCATGAATTATACTATAAGCTAGTTCTGTAGCTTTAGCAAATCCAGCAATTGCAGGTATATTTTCTGTACCAGCTCTTCTGTTTCTTTCTTGATACCCACCTGTAATTATTTTTTCTAGCTTTGTTCCAGAAGAGATGTAAAGAGCTCCAATTCCTTTTGGACCATAAAGCTTGTGAGCAGCAATAGACATAAGATTTATATTATATTCTTCTGGATAAAAAAGAATTTTTCCAAAAGATTGGACAGCATCAACATGAAATACAATATTTTTTGCCTTGCAAATCTCTCCAATACTTTTTATATCTTGAATAGTACCAATTTCGTTATTTGCATGTATTATTGAAATTAGACGTGTAGAAGGTTTAATTGCTTTTGTTAAATCTTCTAAATTTATATTTCCATATTTATCAACATCTAAAAGAGTAACTTCTACCCCTTCTTTTTCCAAGTCTTCTAAAGTTTTTAATACTGAAGAGTGCTCAATTTTAGTAGAGATTATATGATTACCTTTGTATTTAGGACTTTTCATAACTCCTCTAAGAGCTAAATTGTTAGACTCTGAACCACTAGAGGTAAAAATAAGTTCTCTACTTTTAACTTTTAGGAACATAGCAATAGTTTCTCGAGATTCGTCCATAATTCTTCTGCTTTTTTGACCGAGTTTATGAACCGATGAAGGATTGGCATAGCAGTCCTTAGCGATTTGGAACATATATTCTAAAACATTGTTATCTATTTGGGTAGAAGCACTATTATCTAAATATATTTCTTTCATATGAGCCTCCTATATTTCAATAGGATATTATACCAAAAAAGAGTAAATTTGTTAAGTAGAATTGTGAAAGAAAGAATGATTGACAAAAAAAGGAAACTAATATAGAATAATCAGTACCCCTTTGGGGAAATGTCTGAAAATTTGGTATTTTAAATTATTTTTAAATAACTCTTTAAATTTTATTATATTTAGGCTATACTTAAGAAAAAAGAGTTGCGTATGGAGTATACTAATGAAACAAACAATGGTAGAGTCAATATTGGCTAATGACTATAAAAAATATTTTTTATCGAAGATAGAATTTGAAAGAGATATTATTAGCTGCTATAATAGTGAGTATAGCTTTTTTTTGATGAACATAGAGATTTCAAACTCTTTTTCGACAAAAAATTTTGAAAAAGCAGAAAGTTTATTAACTTACAAGCTAATAGAGCTATTTGGCGAGAATAATAGAATTTATAAAACGCAACAAGGAAGATATAAATTTGTTCTAAAAAAAGAAAAAGCTATGGATGTTAGATTAGAATTAAATAATTTAATCAATTTTTTTAAGGTGCCAGTGAGAGCTAAAGATGGCTACATTTTTATTAATCTTAAGATTGGTTTAGTTTTTTCTGGACTAAAAGAATCTATAGAAAAATTAGTTCTAAGATCAAGGCTTGCTTTACTGTACGCTAAAGAGAATAATTTTTCTGTATATCATAAAAATATGTATAAAAGATATTATGTAGACCTGAAAATAGAAGAACTTCTTTATGAAGCTTATGCTCAAAATGAATTTGAACCATTTTTTCAAGCTTATGTAAATACTGATACTCAAGAGTTTATAGGGGCTGAAGTCCTTATGAGATGGATAAAATCAGATGAAAAAATTATACCACCAAATATGTTTATTCCTATATTGGAAAAAAATAAGTTCATTATAGAAGTTGAATTGAAATTTATTAGGAAAATATTTGATATTTATAAATCGTGGCAAAATACTTATTCAAAAAATATTCCACTCTCAATAAATGTCTCTGCAGTGCAACTTAGTAATGATAAATTTATTAGTGAAATCGAAAAAATAGCAAAAGAGTTTGAAATTGAAAAAGGTGTTTTGACTTTTGAAATAACAGAATCATATGTTATTGATAATATTGAGGAAGCAGCAAAAACTCTTAATAAACTTAAAGAATTAGGATTTAATATTTCCCTAGATGACTTTGGAACTGGTTATGCTACTTTGACTCATTTAAAAAGTCTGCCTATAGATGTATTAAAGATTGATATGACATTTATAAAAAGTATTTTGACTGATAAAAAATCTGAAATTATTGTAAAACATATAATTGATATGGCTCATAAAATGGATTTAAAAACAATTTGTGAGGGTGTAGAAACAGAAGAACAATATATAAAGCTAAAAGAATTAGGTTCTGATATTATTCAAGG
>JAGNSM010000091.1:1804-8268 GCA_017988045.1 Fusobacteriaceae bacterium | reverse complement strand
ACGTTACTTTACCAAGCTACTTTAATTACTTCTTCAAAAGTCGTTTCACCAATTTCTGCCTTATCCATTCCATCATCTTTTAGAGTTTTCCAGCCTTTATCCACTTGATTTTTCTTGATTTCAAAATTTGACTTACCTGTTAGTATATCTTTTTTTGTAATATCATCAATTATATAAAGTTCATGTATAGATGTTCTTCCCTTATAACCTGTATGGAAGCAATAATCACAACCTTTTCCGTACCAAGTTTTCTTTCCATTATCAAGTATTTTTTCTGTTTTACAATAAGGACATATCTTTCTTACAAGTCTTTGAGCTAAAACACCTACTAATGATGATGTTATCAAATATGGCTCGATTCCCATATCAATAAGTCTAGTTACAGAACTTATGGAGTCATTGGTATGTAGTGTAGCAAAAACAAGATGTCCAGTAAGTGATGAACGTATTGCTATCTCTGCTGTCTCTTTATCCCGAATTTCCCCTATCATAATTATATCAGGGTCATGACGAAGTATGGCACGTAGCCCTGTTGCAAAATCAAAACCTATTTCAGATTTTGCCTGTATCTGAGAAACTCCATCCAATTGGTACTCTACTGGATCTTCTATTGTAAGAATCTTTTGAGAACCATCATTTATCTCTTTTATTGCTGAAAATAGAGTTGTAGTTTTTCCACTACCTGTAGGTCCAGTTACCAGAATAATCCCATTAGGTTTACTTATCAAATCTTTAAAATCTCGGAGTATCTTTGGACTCATTCCCAATTTTTCCAAGTCCATCTCTCTTTTTTGATTGGCAAGAATTCTTATAACTATACTCTCTCCATTAATTGTAGGAATAACTGATATTCTAAGCTCAGTATCTTCTCCTTTAGACTTGATTTTTATACGTCCATCTTGAGGAAGTCTTTTTTCTGCAATATCCATTTCAGCCATTATTTTTATTCTACTTACTACAGCAAGATACACATTTTGAATACTTTTGGGTATAGAAATATTATGCAAAACGCCATCTATTCTATATCTAAGTAGAGTGTCGTCCTTTGTTGGCTCCAAATGAACGTCTGTAGCACCTTTGTTATAAGCATCTTGTAAGACCTTATTAACAAATTGAACTACTTCTGCACTTTCTTTGGAGTCATCTATATTAAAATCTTTTTCAAATGTTATTGTAGGTTTCTCTACCTCACTAAACATCCCAGCACCAATTCCAAAGTATCTTCTTACAAGAAGATAGAATTCATCTGAACTTATTTTTGTTAGTACAACTCTTCTTCTAGATATTGATTTTATATGCATCTCTGTATTAATATCATTAGGATTAACTATTGCCACATAAATTTCTCTATCATTAACCATATATGGAAATGCTTTTCTTTCAAATATGAATTTTTCATCTAAAAGATTTACAAGTTCTTTTTTTATATCAAGCTTTAATATTTCTTCTGCTTTCATATTATCCTCCAAGAATATTTTTCTATCCTAAGTATACCACACATTTAAAAAAGTTAAAGATTTGAGCTAAAAAAAAAGAGCATAAGCTCTATTTTTTTAATATTTCTAATATTACTTTATTTTGTTTAATCATTGTTTTTGTAAGAACTTTTCTGAATATATCGTACCATTTATATTGTACTTTCTCCATACCTTTTATTGTTTCAGACATAGTTCCTTTTAAGAACTCTAATTCTTCAAAGCTAACCATTATTGGTTGATTTGCTGCTTTTGCAGTTTCTAACTCTATATAAGAATAAAACTCAATTACATTTTTTGTTTGAGGGTTATTTTGATAACCTTGTAATTGTTTAGAAAACTCTTTTACCATTTTCCCAAAGTATTTTTTAGCTGTTTTATCGAAAAATAATTTATATTTTCTTTTCCCTTTTCCCAACTTTTCTATTTTACTCATTATTCCTGTGTAAGCTTGCGCATTCATCATATCTTGTTGATTAATTCTTCCAGGATTTACTTTAACTGCCATTTGTTACCTCCGTATTATTTGACTATCTTTTGGATTCTTTCCATAATTACTTTCCCCAACCCGTTTTCATTCAGTTCTTCAACAAATATTGTTGAATTTTCCTCTTCTAACAAATTGTGTAAGGAATCGTATAGATTTTTTATCGCTTCTTCATAATCCCCATTTTTCGATAAAATTTCTACTCTCTTTATACTCAATTTTTCTATATTTGTAAAGGCTAAAAGTATAGAATCTTCAGAAAGCATATAAAAATCTTCTCTTTTTATAACCTTTATCTCTTTTAGAAAGTTTTTTTCACTCTTTTTTTTAACAGAAAGTTCATCTACTCTTCCTATTATTTTTTCTATCTGTTCTTTACTTACTCCACCATTTCTAATTATCAAAGGTGGATTTTTAGTCATATCCAAAATTGTTGATTCAATAGCCTTTTCTGTTTTTCCCCCGTCTACCAGAAAATCTATCTCACCATCAGCAAATTGTTTTGCCACGTGTTCTGCTCTTGTAGGACTTAAGTGTCCAGTTTTATTTGCGCTTGGTGTAGCAAGTGCTCCACCTGAATATTTAATAAGCTCAACAGCTATTTTGTTATCAGGAATCCTTAATCCAACACTATTACCCTTAGCAGTAATAATGTCATCTATAATATCTTTTTTAGGAAAAAGTAAAGTTAAAGCCCCTGGCCAAAACTCTTTCATTAAGTCCCAAGCTTTAGGATTTTCAATATAAGCTAACTCTTCTACCCGCTCTATTTTATCAATTAGAACGATAACTGCTGAATTTACTGGTCTTTCTTTTACATCAAAAATTCTTTTTATCGAATTTTTTTGAGTAATTGAAGCCCCTAATCCATATACAGTATCTGTGGGAAAAGCTACTATTTTCCCTGCTTCCACTTCTTTTCCTATATATTCTAGGTTTTGACTAGTTCCTGTTAAAATTTTCATAATCACAATCCATTCTATCATAAATAAAAAAAATACACAATAATCTATTTTAGTACATCTTCTTCATCATCTAACTCAATTTCTCTAAGCATTTTTGCCGCATCTTCAGGAAAAACTGGATTAATATAATACCCTGTTCCCCATTCAAATCCTGCTATTTTTGTAAGTTTTGGCATAAGTTCTAAATGCCAATGGAATATATCATCAATTCTATTGCTTGTATTAACTGGTGCTGTATGAAGTACCATATTATAGTTAACGTCACCTAAATGAAGCTTTATTCTCTTTATAACTCTTCTTATAATCTTTGCCAAATCCTTGATTTGACCTTTTGAAATAGTTGAAAAATATGCATTATGATGTTTTGGCACTATCCAAGTTTCGTAAGGAACTTTCCCTGCAAAAAAATTAAATGCTAAAAATTCATCATTTTCATCTATTATTCTTTCTCTATCAATAAGTTCTTGATCTAAAATATCACAATAAACACATCTATCTCTAAACTTATAATAATCATTAGCTCCCAAAATTTCAGTTTCTACCCTACTTGGCACAACTGGAGTTGCTATTAGTTGAGAATGAGCGTGTTCCAAAGATGCTCCTGCATCTTCTCCATAATTTTTAAATATAAGAATATGTTTTATATTCTTATCTGAAGCTATCTCTACATATCTATCTCTGTAGGCCAAAATAACTTTCTCAACTTGTACCTGAGAAAGATCTGAGATGCACTTTACATGTTCTTCAGTTTCTATGATAATTTCATGTCTTCCAAGTCCATCCATTTTATCATAAATTCCAATACCTTTTTTCTTTAGATTATCTCCTAATTGAAGAGCAGGGTATTTATTCTCAAGGACCCTTACCCACCATCCTGGAGTATTTGGTTCTCTGTCTGGTTTTTTAGCATAGGCTAAAATTTCGTCCCCTGATTTTTTTTCATTCCCTGAACAAAATGGACAATATCCTTTTTCATGTTCTTGCTTTTCTTCACTTTTAAAATCTGTAGGTCTATAAGCTCTCTCTGGAGAATATATAACCCACCTTTTATTAACGGGATCTTTTCTAAACTCAGACATAAACCCTCCTCTAGTAAACTTCTATAATTAGAATAAGGTAGCGCCAAAGCACTACCCCAATATTATTTAACAAATAGTTCACTTAATGATTCGTTGCTAAATACTCTTCTGATTCCTTCAGAGAAAAGTGTATCTACAGATAGAACTTTAATTTTATCCAATCTTTTTTCTTCTGGTAAATGAATTGTATCAGTAATAACAACTTCTTTTAAACATGATTCTTTAATTCTTTCTATTGCAGGATCACTAAATATTGCATGAGTACAACAAGCGTAAGTTTCTATTGCTCCTCTTTTTAATAGTGCTTCTGCTGCATTGATTATTGTTCCACCAGTATCTATCATATCATCTATAAAGATAGCTTTTTTACCTTCTATGTCTCCTATAACATTCATTACTTCAGAAACATTTGGTTTTGGTCTTCTTTTATCAACAATAGCCAATGAACATCCTAACCAACCTGCAAGACCTCTTGCTCTTTTTACTCCGCCAACATCAGGAGAAACTACTACTACATCATCTCCGCATAGTCCTTTTCCTATAAAGTACTCTGCTAATATTGGTAAAGCTTTCATATGATCTACTGGGATATCGAAAAACCCTTGAATTTGTTGTGCATGTAGATCCATTGCCATTACTCTTGTTGCTCCAGCTGTCGTTAATAAGTTTGCAACTAATTTAGCCGTAATTGGTTCTCTCGGACTAGCTTTTCTGTCTTGTCTAGAATATCCATAGTATGGAATAACTGCAATAATTTGTGATGCTGATGCTCTTTTTAATGCGTCAATAAAAACTAATAGCTCCATTAAATTTTCATTTACTGGATTTGATGTTGTCTGAATAACAAATACTGTTGCTCCTCTAACTGTACTATTAAGTTTTACGTACACTTCCCCATCTTTGAATCTTACGATTTTAGCATCTCCTAAAGGAATATTAAGTTCCTTCGATACTCTTTCTGCAAGATCTCTGTTTGAAGTTCCCGAAAAAATCTTTACGTTTTCGTTTACCATTACTTCTTCTTCCACTCCTTCTTATTCTCTTGCCTTGCCCTTGCTACAGCCAAAGCTCTATCTGGTATATTTTTTGTAATCACTGAACCAGCTGCCGTTATAGAATCATCTCCTACAACTACAGGTGCTACAAACTTCGTATCACTACCTATGAAAACATTCTTACCAATAATTGTTTGATGTTTATTCTTACCATCATAATTACAAGTAATTGTTCCTGCCCCAAAATTTGTGTTTTCACCGACAATAGCATCTCCGATATAAGTTAAATGTCCTGCTTTTACACCTTCATTAAGAGTTACGTTTTTTGTTTCTACAAAGTTTCCTACATGAACTTTTTTCTTAAGAATTGATTTTGGTCTTAAGTGTGCAAAAGGTCCTATGGTTACTCCTTCTTCAACAATACTATATTCAAGAACAGAGGCTTCTACCTTAACATTATCTGCTATTGTAGTTTCTATTATTCTTGAACTTCCGTAAATCTCACAGTTTTCACCAATAGTTGTATTCCCCTCTATTACAACGTTAGGATAAATTACTGTATCTCTTCCAATTTTTACTTCTTCATCAATGTATGTAGCATTAGGGTCTATAATAATAACACCGTCATTCATCAATTCTTCGTTTTTTCTATCTCTAAGAATTTTCGAAGCTTCTGCAAGTTGAGCTTTAGAATTAACTCCTAGAGTTTCTCTACTGTCTTTTACCAAATAACTATCCACTTTTTCCCCAGCGTCAACCATTATTTTTATTACATCTGTCAAATAGTATTCGCCTTTTTCATTGTTATTATCTATTTTTCTCAAAGCTTCTAAAAGTTTTTGCGAATCAAAGCAGTAAACTCCTGCATTAATCTCTTTTATAGCTTTTATTTCTTCATTTGCTTCTTTTTCTTCTATTATAGCTTTAACAAAACCTTTATCCTTAACTATTCTACCATAACCAAAAGGATTTTCCTCTATTGCAGTAAGAATTGTTGCACAAGCTTTATCAAGTTTATGTTTAAGTATCATACTTTTTATTGTTTCAGATCTAAGTAGTGGAGTATCTCCACAAGTTATAAGTACTAGTCCATTATAAGAAACTAATTTTTCTTCTGCTTGTTGTACAGCATGCCCTGTTCCCAGTTGTTCTTCTTGAAGAACATAAGAAACGTCTCCTACAACATCTAAAACCACTTCTTTTTTATGTCCTAAAATAAGAATATTTTCTTTTGAACCAGCCTCTTCTAGTACAGACATTACTTTGCTAATCATTGGAATCCCATTAACTTTGTGTACCACTTTTGGTAGGTCAGTTTTCATTCTTGTGCCTTTTCCAGCAGCTAAAATTATACTTTTGAAATTCATTCTATCTCCTCATTTTTAAACACTTTTACATTATTATAACACAGCAACTCATTTTTTTCAAACTTTTATTAACAATGTACAGTATAAATACATAAG
>JAGNSM010000091.1:0-1704 GCA_017988045.1 Fusobacteriaceae bacterium | reverse complement strand
AGTTTCAAAAGAGTTTCCCCTTTATTAACCTCTTTATTCATAAGTTCCAAATAATGTTTTTTAGAAAAAGCCTTATTTATACCAGTTCCCACCACTTCTTCTAATTTTTTATTAAAAATTTGAAGCTTCTCATTTTCAGCTATAAAAAGTAACTTTGTCATTTCATAGTTTTCGAACTCTTCAATTTTTCTTATTTCATAATCTAATCCAGAACTTTCTTGATACATTTTAGCTTCTTTTGTGCTGTCTTCTACATACCAAACTTCATTTTGATAAAAATTAATATGAATCCCCATTTCTTTCCCAATATCTATACATTTTTTCGCCAAATCACTATCTATTGGTAGTTCAAAAATAATATTCTCTTTTCTATCAACAAGCTTTGCCCCGTTAAAACATACTACTGGTGTTTCTAATCCCAACATATCTCTATAAGGTTTCAAAGACGTATAAGTTCTTCCTGTAGCTATTATTATTTTTATCCCTTTTTCTATAAATTTATATAAAATTTCTCTTGTTCTTTCCGAAATTTTCTCCTTACTTGTCAGTAAAGTCCCATCTAAATCTAATACTATTGCTTCCATAAATCCTCCTATTGTTTATTTTTCAATTTTGCTTTATAATAAGTATATAAATTCTAATTTTTGATATTATAAACATTATACAAGAAAACGGAGTGATTGTATGAAAAAATTTACTTTTATTTATTTATTGTTATTCGGCTTTGCCTACAGTGAAATTGCTGATGTGAGCTTTGTTATGAAAGGTGGATATTCTCCTTTAGGTTTTTATAAACAAAATCTAACTGTACAAGACGGAGAAGATTTAGATGACAAAACTACAGTTTCCAATACTTTTACTGCAAATTTGGAGCTTCATAGTAGAAGTAAGTCTTTAGAAAATTTTTATTATGGAGCAGGTTTAGGTTATATAGGTTCTGGAACTTTAGCAGATTCTATCGGTGGCAGTGATAAATTAGGTGTTGATTATTTCCCAATTTATTTTCTTTTACAATATGAACCTGAGTCAGAACATTATTTTGGATTTTTGATGTATTTTAGTCTTAGAGGTGGAATTTCATACGAAAGAGACCAAGGAAGAATTAGCGACAATGCTGGATTTGCCAATGTTTTTTCTACCCCATCTCCATACGGTGGACTTTCTTGGGGATTTGAAAAGGAAAACTTTATGCTGGAAGCCTTTTATGACTTCAATATTGGAGCTTCTGCAAACATTACTCCTATTGGAGATATAATTCTTATGCAGACTAGAAGAATTGGACTTAGTTTGGGATATAGAATAAATTCAGGATACAGATAGAATAAATAGCTCTAGAATTGTAAATATAAGAAATTCAACCCAAAGAAAAGATAGGAACTAATGGATTTTCTTACTTTAATTTTTAACTTTATATGTCTTTTAGTTCTTTGTGACTTTGTATTGAAGACTTTTGATTTTTTATGACCCAACTACTGTCATACCAACATGGGAGGTATCTCAAGATTTCTCGTACATCGAAATAACAGAATCTTAAAAAAAATAGTTGAAATAATTATAAAAAAAGTGTCTCATTTAAAATGAGACACTTTTTTTATTCATAATATTTTGGTTTTATTTCTTCTGCTTCTCCTGAACCTATTTTATCTTCATAAAATGAATTTGTATCAGAATATTTTGGATCATCAATCTTAAGATTAATTTTTG
>JAGNSM010000090.1 GCA_017988045.1 Fusobacteriaceae bacterium | reverse complement strand
CTTTTAATTCGTCGCAAAATGCAAACTGGATATTGTAGCATCGGTTTCCTAGTTTCTTGGGATTATATCCTTTTGATGCACCTTCTTGATGACCTTCTACGTTGATTACACTACTATCAATATCAATAGTGATGGATGTCAGTTTGCTTTTAGACAGTAGTTTTTTGAATACTTTGAAGTTGATTTCTCTGAACATTTGTGTTGTCTTAAAGTTGAATTTCCCCAAGAACCTTGATACTGTTTCAGGTTCTTTTACAGAAATATCGAATTCACGAACGAGCGGATCGGTTTTTAAGAGCTTCAAACGTTCTAGCTTATCTATACCTATAAAATGTCCACAGAGCATGGTCTTAATATGATTCATTTTGATTTTGTTTACAGAGTCACTCTCAAAGATGAGATTATTTTCAATCATCTCAAAAATGGCATTGTTTTTTACATTCTCTAGCAGAAGGAAAAGTCCTGCATTTGAGGTTAGATTCTTAGCATTAAAATCAATTTTATTAATCATAGGCCATCTCCTTCGCAGCGTTTCTATTGCTATATTCTTACCCAATGAGCAAGGCAAAAAACATATAAATAGTATCTTTCTGCTATTGTTTTCTTTCACCCAATGGGTGAAAGATCGGTTTTGGCTTAATCATTATTACAGCTTGCTTTAAGGGCTATTTCGATGTCTCACACGTAGAATCTAGGTTTAATCCTTTTCTTTAAGGTTTTTCTGTTTTTAAATTTAAAAATTTTGTGGATAACTTCTTCTTAGAGATAGAAAGATATAATAATAACCCTTTAACTACTTTTAACTACTTTTACGAGGGCTGAACCTCGCTATTTAACTGAGGTGCAGGGTCGATATACCTACAAAAACTATGTGAAGTACCTACAAAAACTATGTGAAGTACCTACAAAAACTATGTGAAGTAACTAATCGAGATTTAATTAATTAGTTATAACTAAAATAAAATAGCAAAATAGGCATATTTATTATATTATAAAATAAGGGGGTGGGATTATGGAAAAAAATTTAGTAGTAAAACATAATGATTTAATTGAGGCAAAATATGATTTAAATCTAAATGAACTAAAGATAATACTTTATGCAGTTAGTAAACTAGATAGAGAAAAAGAAAAATTTAATTTATTAACTTTAAATATTAGAGAGTTTTTTAATTTATTAGGAACTACTCAAGAAAGATATTCAGAAATAAGGGAAATAATAAAAGAACTCAGGAAAAAAGAAATAATAGTAAAAAAAGATGGAAATGAATTAATAGTAGGCTGGTTATCCTCTATTGAATATTTAGGAGACCAAGGGGAAATTGAGCTAGAATTTAGCGAGAAACTTATGCCTTACCTATTGCAATTAAAAGAAAGATTTACTAGATATGAATTAAAAAATATTCTTTACTTTAAAAATAAGTATTCAATAAGAATTTACGAACTTTTAAAGCAATATGAAAAAATAGGAAAAAGGGAAATAAATATAAAGGAGCTAAGGGGTTATTTAGGGATAAAAGAAGGTGAATATAAAAGATTTGATAATTTCGATAGAGTTATTTTAAAAGGTACCAAAGAAGAAATAAATGAGCATACAGATATAGAAATAAATTATGAAAAAATAAAAACAGGCAGAAGGATAACAAGCATTTTATTTACAATAGAATCACAGGATCAGGAAAAAGAAATATATATTGATTTTTTAAATGAATTTTATAATATTAAAGAAATGAAATCTAAAATGGGTCTTGGACAAGAAAATTTTAGCACAGAACAAATTATGGCAGTTTATGAAAAAGCAGTTGAAAAGGCTGGGAATGAAGATATAGACTTGTTTGAATATATAAGACTTAATTATAATCATATAAAAAGTAAAGCAAGAAATAAATATTCATATCTTTTAAAGGCTCTAGAAAATGATTATGCATCAGCAATAGGTCAGATAAGTTTAGATTATTATATTGAAAAATAATAAAGGCCTTAAAAACGTTTTTAAGGCCTTTCGACATATCAACAGTACAAATATACGAACTAAGCATATAAAAACCTCCTAGAAGCACTTATGGACTTTATAACTATATCTAAGAGGCCGAACAATGCTAATAAATTGTAAAGACTATTTTCACTTTAAAAGTAATCTTTATATTTTTTGTTTTTTAGTCGAAAATAAACCCTTTTTTATTAAAAGTTTCCTGATCTATTAGTTTTACAAAACTAGGCTAAATTGAACATTAAGACAAACCCAAGATAGAAAAACAAAAAAGGACGAAGTAGTTTTCCTACTCTGTCCTTGTTATATCAATTGTTATAGCTGTTTTTCCCAGTTTGTCATAATTAGCATTAAGACAAACTCAGGCTTTATAGATCCTAAGTTTTTAGATACGCATAATTCTAATGATACGTCTAAACCTTGAACATCATTTATATACTTTTCCGAATATTTAACTATTCTTATCGTTTACTTCCTTAAACACAAAAATAAGTCCTACTATCCCAATAATTACACCTAAAAACCCAAAAGGTAAATCAGCAGATAATAGTATCCCAAAAAGTATTAGTGCAATTCCTTGTAACTGTTTCTTCATATCAATACCACTCCTATTTATAATAATATTTTAGCTACGCTATTTTCTACTAAAGTTCATCAATTTACAGTGTTGAGTTTTACTCAATTCTTATTGTGACAAACTCAGATAATAATTTTTTTATTTCTTAGATATTGAATTTTATTTATATGTTTTTTTATTTATCTTTAATTTTAAAATATCTAACAAAAATATTGTCTGGATAATTCAATTTATAAATATCACTAATTCTTGCTATACTAAATTCTTCTTTTAGTAATTTTTCCATCTGCTCTAGATCTTCCATAGTTCCAACTATCCTTATTTCTTTATCCCATTTTTTCCCTTCTGATTTTTTGTATTTTTTTTTGCTTTTTAATTTATTAATTTGAGATGATAACGGCAATCTAAAGTTTTCCCCAAATAAATTTCTTATAAATTCTAAATTCTCAGTAGTTCCAATTATACGAATCCCAATATCACCAGATGTTAATTTTGATTTTTTATATTCTTTAAATTCATCTCCTTTACCCATTTTTATTTCTCCTTTTTTAATCAATATAACTACTTGTAATAATTTCTGTAGTTATAGCGATTAAATATTTTATATTTCGTTCTTATAGATATTATTAAAATAATATCTATAAAGTTTATTTCCAAAATTTCCACCATTTTTTTGTTTCTTCTATATTTTTTTCTGGTTCTTTTTTCTCATCAAGTTCAAGTTTTAATGATTCAAATTTTTTATTAGATATCATAGTTAATTGTTGTTGCTGATCCAAAAGCTTTTCTAAATTTGCTCTTGATTTATTAGCTTCTTCCAATTGATTTTCTAGTACCTTTATTAGCTTATCTTTACTTGTTTCTTCTGTTGTACGGTGCTGTTCATTTGTTGTACATTCTGTTGTACGGTGTTGTACACTTGACATAAATCCTTCATCCCTAATTTGTACATCAAATTCTTCTGCTAATTTTAAAAAAGATTGATGATCATACTTTAGAGGATCGTTTTTATAAGCTCTTGTATCTTCATTGATTGCTTTAATTTCAAGCTTTTCAAGCCTTCTTCTCACTTTTTGTCTTGGTTCATTCAATTCATCACATAAATTTTTAATCGTATAAACACTATCCTCCATATGTCACCTCACTCATAAATATTGTATCATATTTGCTGTACTTTTTGTTATACACTGCGTTGTACGCTTTAGTACAATGCTGTACATTTTATTATAAATATTTATAAACTGTTGTCCTAGAAACTCCTAAATTCCTAGCTATCTCTGTTGGATTATCATCAGGGTTTTCTTCTAAATATTCCTTAACAAGATTTTCTTTTATTCCACTTCCTTTAGGACGTCCCTTTTCATTCCACCATACTTTATTTTGTTGTTTCATTTTTACATCTCTAATTGCTCTTGCAACCTCTAAATGATTTTTTTGACTTTGATAATTCCTTTTATTTCTTTCAATTCTTATATCTGTAAGTTTTTCTATATCATCAATAGTAAAATTATAATATTCTCTATGATAAACTTCCAAAGCAGTATATAAATCCTCTTTAGTTAGTGGATTGCTATGTTCTATATCTTTAAGTTCTTCAAATTTTTCATTCATATCTTCTTTAACTTCTTCTATAGAAATATTACACTTATAAGCATAAATAACCATACACATTAAATAAAAATACCTATGTCCACCTTTAACCTTATAGCTTTGCCTTAACCACCAATCATATAAATCTCTCTTTATGTTCCACTTCTTAACTCCTTTTTTTCCTTGAACAATAACTTTTTCATACCACTCTGGAAACTTCTCTCTAGTTTCTTCTTTACTATATTGACTAGGTCTAAAAGGTCTATTTACATCAACCATGTTTTGTTTTTCATCTACATAAGAATTTATATAATTTAAACTTACCCTATCCCCAGTTCTAAATGCTATTACTTCAAGATCATACTTATCATTAATTGATCCTACCATTCTAAAACCTTGATTAATTGACTGATATTGTATCTGTTTTTCTTGTGAAGTGGCTTTATACTCCCACATTTTAAAGGTTAAATCATACTTTAATTTTTTTAATTGAAGCTTAATATTAGGATATAAAGCAATAGGATTATCAAATACATAATAAATATGTAGACCTGTACCACTCATAACAATAAAAGTAGGCTGAGGAAGAGTTCTAAGACCTGTTTTTTTACTCATTCTTAACAATAAGTTCCTAATCTCATTTTCTCCTACTGAATCAAGATCAAAGACTAATGCATTCATCTGCTGAGCATTCTCTAATCTGTTTTTTCTTCCCCTATAAGCTAGTCCTGAACATAATGTTTTAGGATTACACTCTATATATTCCATATAATCTTCTTCCCAAGAATCATTAAGCATTATTCTTCTTCTGTAAGTTCTCTTAGGATCTTCTTCATCTTCATCTCTATATAAATAAATAGCATTGGGTTTACTATATTTTTCTGAATTTTCTCCCTGGTCCTGATTATTAGGAAATACATATCTATAAAAATCATAACCATTTACTTCTTGATATTGACTAGATAATATATTTTTAACATTTATATAGTTTCCTAACTTATCCTCTATGTTATTAGACATATATCTCACTCCTTCTTATATAAATTTTAGCTCCCTAAAAAATACTATTTAAATAACAAATAATATATATATATAACTATAGGGACTTAGATTATCAATATAGTTAATTGAACACTTTAACTATATCATAATTTTATACTATTTTCATCTAGAATTATAATTCTCAAGCATAACAAATAATATATATATATAACTATAGGGACTTAGATTATCAATATAGTTAATTGAACACTTTAACTATATTATAAATAAAAATATTTTTTAACTATATACTTAAATCATTCAGACATAAATAATAAATAACATTATAGGGACTTAGATTATCAATACAGTAATTGAACACTTTTAGTATTGAATTAAACCACTCACTAAATAAACTAAAGGTAGTATTTTTAGAAAACCACTAAAAATCTCCACCTTGATTTTATTTTTTTATTTGCTCCTTTAAAATTAGGCTAAAGCATACAGAAAACATATAAATTTCTTTTTAGCTTTAGCCTTAATCATTATAGCAAATAAAACCGTTCCTTAGCTTGTCTATGAGTTTTAACTTAGCCTTATAGGGCTTAGCACCAAAAAACATATAAAACCCTTAGAATCGATTTTAGAAGACTGTATAGATATCTTTATTTTAACTCTTCTAGATAATCCTTGATTGCCTTTTCAGTTTCTCTTTTATAGCAATCTTCCACTTTATCTTGTAAGTAATTTAAAAAGTTCTCTAAATCTTTAATATCTACTTTTACTTCTTTCATATTCGCAACTCCTTTATTTTTTTATGTTTTATGAAAAATACTGAATTAATAAATATATAGTTAAAGTCATTAGGCTAGACATAAAAGCAATTGGAAAGGCTATTTTTACTTTTTCTTTAAAATCTGTATATTCAATAGTCTGCTTTAATTTTTCAACTGTTGTATTCATTTGTGAAAAAGTATCATTTATACCTTTTTTTAAACTTTTATTAACGGCTCCTACCTCTTGATTTACTATGTTCAATCCTTCTTTCGTGTTCTCTACGATTTGACCGTTCAAGTTCTTTAACCTTCTCTCGCTCAATCTCTCTTGCTCTTGCATCTGGCTTAGATAATTCTCCGACACTTTTTGCATTTTCTCTAGCTGATTGTTTGATAAGTTCTCTAGCTGTTGCACTATCGAAATCATCTGATCTTGTGATTGTTTGCTCGCTCTCTCTATCGCCTGTATCTCTTTTAAGACTGTCTGCTGGTTGATTGAATCCTTGTCCATCTGAACCTTGAGATAAGACCTCATTAGGTCGTTTAATTCCCTTGTCTGGGTTAATAGTTCCATTAGTTCCTTGTTCTGGATCTCCTCTTTCTCGCTCATTTTGTCTTTCTCCATAATTTCGTTGAAGTTCATCTATTAAAACCTCCTTTGTAAAGTCTGAATCATTAAGAGTTTTTTCTAAATTGGCTAATCTTACCTTTCTTCCACTTTCTTTATTTGTGAAAGTTATATGCTTACTGGTGTCTTTCCAGTTTGTGCTATAACCTTGATCTTCCATCTCTTTTATAAAATCTTCCTTTGAAATAGCTTTTTCTTTTGACTTTCTTACAGCTATAGCTGTTTCTATTACATAAGATTTTCCTTTTCCTTCAAAGTGTTTTTTCATTACTTGATACTTATCTTGATTAAAGCTTGTGATTTTACCCTTTTCTTTTGACTTTTCAGGTACTGTCAGATTATGTTCTTTACTTAGTTCATTACTAATATCTTTCATCTCCTGGTATTCGTGTTTTGTTGTGTGAAGCTTACTTCCATTTTCATAGTTTACAGAGTTAATTATAAAGTGGTTATGGATATGATCTTTGTCTTTATGTGTTGCTAAGACTATTTCGTGACCTTTAAATTTATCGTTTTTTTCTATAAATTCTTTGCCTATCTCATGGGCTTTTTCAGGACTTATATTGTCCTTTGGATTAAACGATTGAATAAAGTGGGCATATTGTCTGCCATCATTTTTATCATATAATTCTTTTGTTGCCTTCATTTCATCTATTGCAGTTTCAGGATTGCAGTCTATTCCAGAGATTAATTTTTTTTCTGTCTTTTCAGCTTTGGTTATATAGTTTATGGCTCTTGCTATACTTGACTTTGAATTAACTGCCTTAATAATTGCCATACTTCAATCAGCTCCTTATTAATCCCTTCAAGTTCGCTTGAACAATTAACCTTGCCTTGATTTGCAAGCTTTGTTAACTGGTTAAGGTTAACCCCTATCCTTTTTGTTTCTATGACTAAATCCTTTATTCCCTCTACTACTTTTATTTCTTTATCTAATGCCGATTTTAATAAATATTTATTTTGAGTTAATTTAGATTTTTCTACCTTGTTTTTTATCTGCTCAAATTCTTTTTCTGTGGCTCTTATTACGATTTGTTTTTGTCTTTTTCTTTTGCTGATAGTTACATCTCCATAGATTCCTTTTTCTTCTGTCATAGCAAAACCTCCTTACAGATCTTAATACCAAGTACCGTCTTTAGTATAGTGATACCACTCTTTATTTTTTAATCTTACGCATACTGTGTTATTTTTATCTAGCCAAGTTTCGATTATTTCCATTCCTTCTTTGTAATCCATTCCTACAATTTTTGTATGAAGCTCATTTGTTTTTTTCATTAGATCCTTTTGTTCTTCTGTTAATTTTTCTATGCCTTTTATCATTTGATCAGCTCCTTTATATTTTAATTTTATCCAAGAAATTTAAGGGATAAAATTATTCTTATACAACCAACTGGAAAATAAAAGAGTGCTTTTCTCTTTTATTTGGAAGGCGGTAGCTTGGGGGTCAAGGGGGAAATTCCCCCTTTGCAAGTGGTAAAGTATAGCCGTAAGGCTATCACTTTGCGACACTTGCATAACTCCTTATAACAATATTATAATAAAGATAGATAAATGTCAATTTAAATAGATTTATTATAATTACAAATAAGGAGAGTTATTAGTCTTTGTATTTTGATTTATTTTTTGTTGAGTGATCTTCTCAACTATAAAAAATAAGAGAAATATGCTTTTAAATGGAAATCCTAAGTCCGGCTTTTATCCTGAGGAGAAAATGCAAGTAGAAGATGTAATAGATGCCTATACCCTAGGAAGTGCCTATAATGAATTTAAGGAAGACTTCAAGGGCAAGTTGAGTCCTGGTTATGTAGCAGATTTAATTGTCTTAGATAGGGATATTTTTTCAATAGACCCTGATGAAATTAAGGATATAAAGGTTTTAAAGACCATGATAGATGGAGAATTTGTTTACGAAAGATAAGTTTTATCTTCTATAA
>JAGNSM010000237.1 GCA_017988045.1 Fusobacteriaceae bacterium | reverse complement strand
TAAGTTCTAATTTTTTCAGAACGAGCACCTGTTCCTACTTGAAGTTTTCTTTCTCCAGCAACTGCTGCTGCTTGTTTAGCACACTCAGCTTCATATAATTTAGAAACTAGAGCTTTCATCGCTTTATCTCTATTTTTAAGCTGTGATCTCTCATCTTGACATTGCACTACTGTATTTGTAGGTAAATGTGTAATTCTTACTGCTGAATCCGTCATATTAACATGTTGACCTCCAGCTCCACCTGATCTATAAGTATCAATTTTAAGGTCTTTTGGATCAATTTTTACCATTTCTACATCTTCTATTTCTGGAAGTACTGCAACAGTTATTGTTGAAGTATGCACTCTTCCTTGAGATTCTGTAGCTGGAACTCTTTGTACTCTATGTACTCCAGATTCAAACTTAAGTTTTGAATAAGCTCCTTGTCCTGTGATTAAGAATACTACCTCTTTTAATCCACCCACTCCAATTTCATTAAGCTCCATTACTTCTACTTTCCATTTCTTTCTTTCTGCATATCTAGTAAACATTCTATACATATCATAAGCAAATAATGCTGCTTCATCTCCACCTGCTCCACCTCTAATCTCAACAAAAACGTTCTTGTCATCATTAGGGTCTTTTGGTATCAGAAGAACTTTTAACTCTTGCTCAAATGGAGGCATTCTTTCTTCTAGCTCTTTTATTTCCTCATACATCATTTCTCTCATATCATTATCAGTTTCGGTTTTAACACCTTCTCTTAAAAAATCATACTCATCTTTTAATTTTTTATACTCAAGATATTTTTGAACTATATCGTCCATTGATGCTAATTGTTTATTAAGTTCAGTTAATCTCTTAGGATTCGCTGAAGTTTCAGGCAGTTGTAGCTCTTCTGTTATTTCTCTATGTTTCGCTACTACCTCGTCTAATTTATGAAACATTACTTTTGTTCCTCCTCTATATTAATTGCATTGTTTACTTCCATATTAAGTGACGCTCTAAGAGCAGTCATACTTACTTCTAGCTGACTTTCGTCTGGCTCTCCTGTTGTTATCTTTTGTAATGCCAACCCAGGTGCTGCTAATAATTTTATTATTGGATTCCCAAGATTTCTTGAGCTATATCTTTGTAACTCATAAGCAATCCCAGCTATTAATGGCATGAATCCAAATCTTACTCCAACTTTAAGCAGTTGTTTCATAAGAAGTGTTTCTGGTTGTGGTATAAAACTATCTGCTATTGAATATACTAAAATAGAAATCATCATAACTATAAACAAAAAGCTTGTTCCACATCTAGGATGTAGTGTTGTATATTTTTTTGCATTTTCATGCTCAAGTTCTTCTTTATTTTCAAACACATAAATTGACTTATGCTCTGCTCCGTGATATTGAAAAACTCTTTTTATATCTTTATTCAAAGAAATAAAATATATATATGATAAAAATATTACTACTCTTAATATACCTTCCAATACATTTGCCATTCCTAAACTATTATGAAATATAAATCCTGCAACAAGTGAAGGCAATATCATAAATAATCCCATTCCCAAAAGAAGCGATAAAGCTAACGTTCCAATAAGCTGCCCCTTTGTTAATTCTTCCTCTTCTTCTCCTGATTGATTGGCAGCAAAAGTAAGCTCTCCTGTTCCAACAAACAAACTTTCAAGAAGGATTACAACTCCTCTTACAAAAGGTATCTTCATTAATTTTGCATTTGATTTTCCTAAAGTTTTCTTTCTATATACTATTTCACCGTTTGGTCTTCTTACTGCTGTGGCTATACCTTCTGGGCTTTTCATCATAACACCCTCAATAACTGCTTGTCCCCCAACAGAAATTATTTTTTCTTTTTTCATAATTACTCCTTCTACCCTATAAATAGAGTGCTTAAGATTATACCATAAAATAAAACTTGGCGCAAGGATAAAAGCTTTGATAAGCTTCCACTCTGTACGCCCAATTTCTAGTTTTATTATTGCTTATGTACCTATTATATCTATATTCCAGTTTTTCGTCAAAGCTTTCCTTCATTAATTCCTAGAAAAACTCATTATTTTTTCTTCTACCTCGTCAATAACATAATCTGGGGTAGAAGCACCTGCACTTATTCCCACACTATTTATTTCATCAAACCAAATTTCTTTTATATCATTTTTATCTTCTACCAAATATGTATTTTTATTTATGCTTTTAGACATTTTATATAACTTTTGAGTATTTGAGCTCATTTGACCACCAATTACAATTACCAAATCAACCTCTTTTGCAAGTCGTGATATAGCTTCTTGCCTTTCATAAGTTGCTCCGCACAAATCATCTTTAAAAACTGCTTTCTTAAAATTATCTTTTGCATAACTTTTTATAGCGTCAAACTTCTGATTATCATATGTTTTCTGTACCACAAAGCTATATTCCATATCCCTGTCCAAATTAGAATTTTTTAATTGTTCCAAATTTTCCATAATTGGAATTTTCTTCCCATAAGATAAGACTGCTTTAACCTCTGGATGATTTTTATCTCCAATATATACGACTTCCCTTTTTTCTTCTTCTCTCAGTTTAACAAGTATTGATTTTGTTACATAGGGACAGGTTGTATCTACTTTTTCAACATTCATACCTTCTAGTTTATCCATAAGCTCTTTTCTAGCACCATGAGCCCTTAAAACCACAGTTGAACCTAAAGGAATCTGAACTTTATCGTTCAAAAAATCCTCTTCCTCCACAGTAACTACTCCTAATCCATGAATTTTATTAAGATAAACGGGATTATGAATAAGCATTCCAAGTATATAAATGTTTTTATTCTCTTCAATAAG
>JAGNSM010000089.1 GCA_017988045.1 Fusobacteriaceae bacterium | reverse complement strand
CTGTTAAAGAGGAACTTCCAGAGGAAGTTCTTCTTTTCATTGTGGGCCTAGTAAAAAATATGTATATAGAAGTCAAAGAAGTAGATTACTTACAAGTCATAACTATTGAAAACAATACTCTTATCCATACCCAAGAAATACCTGAATACAAAAAAGAGTATATGTTATCCATCCCTACCGAAAATTGCAAACTATTCTTTATAGATAGTGGTGAGTACAGCACTCTTATGTTTAGTCATGAGTATTAAAAAAATATAGAAAATATATATTTTAGAAAATAAGCAAAAAACTAAACATAAAAGAAAAATTTAAAATATACTAGAGGTGAAAATTAATGGATACATCAAAACTATATACTTTATCTAAATTACCTCATAACAACTCAGAAGAAAAATGTGATATGTGATAAATCAAAAAATATACCAGAAGTAAAAATAGCTACTTAATATCCTAAATATTTAATAAAGACAAATGAGGTGAAAAAAATGGAAGTAAATGAAATAGCAGAAAAACTTAAAGCTTATTTTCCAGAAGAAGATATACAATGGAGAATAACAGCAACTACTCAAGATAAAACAAAGGGCCTTGCAGTTCCTTATATTGATACTAGAGCTATTCAAAGACGTTTAGATGATACTGTAGGTATTGATGGTTGGAAAGTATCTTACAGACCTATAAAAGATGGCTTTATCTGTAGTTTAAGTTTAAAACTAAACAATGAATGGATAACTAAAGAAGATGGAGCAAACATGACAGACTATGAAAAAATCAAAGGAGGTATATCTGGAGCATTTAAAAGAACAGCAAGTAGCGGGTTTTCGATAGGTCGCTATATTTATGATATTCCCTTAACTTGGATTAAGATAAAGAAACAAGGCAATAGCTATGTTCCAGATGAAAAAATATCCTTACCAAGTAAGTATAAACTAAAAGAAGAACTCACACCATACCTAGAACTTAAAATGCCTTTAGGAAAATACCTGAACCATAGCTTAAAAGAAATATTAGAAGAAGATCCTTTATATCTAAACTACATCCTAAAGAAATCAGACCAAGTTCCAAGTCAGTTAGTAGAAGCTTGCAAAGTTTTAAAGAAAGAATACATGATTTCATGACATAAAGACATAAAAAAATTAAGAAGTAGTTCTTTATATTTTAGGATTACTTCTTACATAGATAAACGAAAATAATTTGAGTTGATATTTAAAAATTAAAATTTCTTACAAATTATATAAATAAGGCTCATTACGTTAATTGAATTATGATATACTAAAGGTGTTTTTTTATAAAATTATAAAGAAAAAATAACGACTTATATGTAGTAGTTATTATATATAATATTAACTACATATTAAGAGCAAGCTGGAGGAATTGATTTTATTGACCTAAAATAGCTATGCTTCCTCGTTAAATTAAGGTAATAATCCTCATTTCTATAAGGTTTAATCCCTCGTTAAGTTAAGTAAATAATCCTCATTGCATTAAGGTATTTTCCTCTTCAAACTAAGGTTTTTTATCAATATATATTTTTCATTATATATTTCCTCGTATTTATAAGGTTTATCTATTGACTTTGGGTCTGAAAAAAGGTATTCTTATAGAGATTCCTCGTATATATATGGTATTTTATCATAAAAAACCTTATTGTAAAGAGGAAAAATAAAATAAAAAATTAATAAACATTAGGTTTAAGAGGAAATAAATAAAATAAACCATAAGGTGAAGAGGAAAAATGGATATAAAAAAAATGGACGATTTTGAAATCGTTTCTGAAAGTAGCATTAAAGTTGTAAAAACTAAAAAACAAGAATATGTTAATATTGATGAAACTCTTGAAGAACTTGAGAAAAATTCAGATATAATTAGAATGGAATTAAATACAATAGAATATCCTCTTTTCTCTAAGGATCCTAAAAGAGTAAAAAATCAAATTAAGGTTTATAACTTTAAGGCTGATGGAAGTTCTTATTTAGAGGTAGAAGCTCCTTATGGGTATGCTATTCCTGGAGAATTTGAGGAAAGAGTTTTTATTGCTTTAACTAAAATAATGAAAAAAAATAGATATCCTAAAAAATTTATTTGCACTATAAATGAAGTATTAGAAAGTTTAAATGTTAATAACTGGTCTTACATGCCTAAAATTAAAAATGCATTGAGGCTTTTATCAAAAACAAATTATACCTTTAAAAACATTTTATATTCAAGTGAAATCAAAGGTATTTTTGAAACTGAGAAGACCGAAAGAATTATGAAAGTAACAATAGTAACTAGAGATAATAATAAGGCAAATGAATATGAAAAATTTGAAGATAAAAGAATCAAAGAAATATATGTGATTGAATTTGAAGATATATTTTATGACAATATAGTTTCTAAAGGATATTTAGCTTTTGATTCTGAAAAATTGTTAGCTATAGAAAATAGTGTAGCTAGATCTATCTATACTATGATTGAAAAATGGCGTGGATACAATCTTTTTTTAAAAAAACAGGCTTTTTTTATAGCAAGAAGAGTACCATTAAAGTGGGAAAAGAAAAATATTAAGAGAACAATAGATATTATTGAAAAAGCTCTTAAAGACTTAAAAAATATGGATTTATTGGAAGATTATATTATTATAAAAAAAACAAAGTGGGAACTTGCTGAAATAGAAATAAAATTTGACGATAGACACAATGATGTTAAGCAAAAAACTTTTTATGAAGAAAGACAAGAATTTAATGTTGATATGATTGTAACATCAACTCAAGATAAAGTTAAAAATGAGGTAGAAACAAAAGATGGAACGGCAAAAAATATACTTGAATTATTTCCTGAAAGGCTTCATAAAGTATTGGAAGATTTAATTAGTGAATCAATCAATACGCATGGTTTTGAATATACAAAATTTAATGCACTGTATACTATAAGTAAAAATCCAAAGCAATATAAAGCATATTTTAATAAAGCATTAAAAGAAAATTATGCTGCAGAACTTATTGCAAATAATCAACATAAAGAAGAAGTAAAGTTGATTAAAGAAAACAAAGCAATTATAGAAAATAAAACAATAGAAGAAGCCGTTGTTAAGCCAATATATAAATTTTCTTTTGATGAGTACTTGGAAAAATTTTCTGATAATCAAAAGGTAAATATAGAAAAAGATGTTTATGAAAAATTCTTAATGGACTCTAGAGGTAAAGATGATAAAATTTTTAGAGGAATCTTCGAAAAAAGTAAAAAGGGTCTGATAGTTCAATATTTGACAAATAATAATATAGAACCTGAAAAAGAATTTATTATGGAAAATGAAATCAGTGGTTCTTATATATCAAAGTCAAAATTTTTAGTAGAGGTACTTAAGATTGCAAAAGAAAAAAATATAGAATTTGATATCAAAAATGTAGCTCCTGTTTTTAATGAGTTATATGAATATGAGGATGAATTTTTAGCTATTAATTATGATGAAAATACAAAAATTGGAAAAATTAAAATATTGTAGGAGGCACAGATGGCAAGAAAAATAGCAATATATAACCTTAAAGGTGGAGTTGGAAAAACTACAACTACAAGTAGTCTTGCAGCAGCCTTAGGAAAACTTGATAAAAAAGTTTTAGTTATGGACATGGATCCTCAAAGTTCTTTAACTTTTTTAGTAGCAGACAGAAATAAACCATTAAAAGGAACAATGGAAGAGATTTACTTTGGGAAAAAACAATTAGATGATTGTATAGCGCATGGATCATTATTTGATTATATAGGGAGTACGTTAAGACTATCAAAAGGTGAAATGGAACTTAGTGGTAAATATAATAGAGAGCAAATTATAAAGAAGGCTATTGAGAAAAGCTCGATAGAGAATAAATATGACTATATATTATTCGATTGTCCTCCTGGCATGGGGATTTTTGCTCTTAATGCAATAGCTTCTGCAGATAGTTTGTTGATACCTTGTCAGTGTGAATTATTAGCAATGGAGGGTATGGGAATTTTATTTGAATTATTAGAAGAGCCGATAGAAAACCTTAATCCTGATATAGATATTTTGGGTATTTTACCAACTAGGCTTGATGGAAGAAAAGCATTAACAGGGGATGCTTATGAAATGTTAAAAATGAAATATGAAAATGTATTGGAACCTATTAGAGAAAATGTTAGACTTAGTGAGCTTGGTATTGATACAAAAAGTGTTTTTGAGAATGATCCTAAATCTAATGGAGCTAAAGATTATATGAAACTTGCTGAGGTGATTATTGGTGGCTAAAGATAGAGTAAATAAATTTGCAAACATTGTTAAGAGAGAGACACCTATAGAAAATTCAAAAGAGGTAATGAAAGAACTTGTGCATCATGAAATTAAAAATAGTGAATTGAGATTTGATTACTCAAAGCTTAAAATTAATGATGAGTATAGAGAAGAACTTATTGGCATTGAGAGAGAGTTAAAACATCATCAAGATAGATTTATAGATTTGTCTATTGATATGGGGAGAGCGCTTAGCAATGCTAGAGAAATATTTATAAAGTCTCATAGCGAAAGTTTTATAGAGTGGTACGAGAGTTTAGGATTTAATAAAAGTCAAGTATCAGCACTTGTTAATAAGTATAAATTACTTGTAGATTACCCAGAGAAAGAAAAAAATATAATTATTCTTACAGATAAACAAGTTCTTGAAATTACCAATAAGAAGACTCCCGAGTATATAAAAGAAAGAATTATATTACAAGGAGAGAATATTTCTGCGGCAGAAATTAGAAGAGAAAGACAGAAAAATATTTCCATCCGGGTGGAAATATTTCCAGAAGACATACAAGAAGCAGAAATTATTATAGATTATGAGGTTTCAGTAGAAAAAGAATTTGAAGAAATAATGGAAGTACTATCTCAAGTTGAAAAGAATATTGAACCTAATAAAAATAATTTAGAAACACTTATTAAAATAAAAGGTATGTTAAGAGGGTTGAATAAGATTAATAATAATGAAGAAATGAACTAAAGAAAAGGCTATAGAAGTTTTAGATTTGATGAGTGAATTTATAAATTTATATCTTATGAAAAAAAATAAGAATTAGAAAAGAGATAAAAGAGTAATGAGAGAAGTTATGTTTTATAACTTCTCTTATAATGTTAGTTAAGGGAGATTATCTATGAAGATAAAAAGTCTTAAAGTTCAAAATCATTATCTTTTTAAAGATAATGAAATTAAGTTTTTTAATGAAAATAATGAAATGTTAAAAACAGTAGTATTAGCAGGAATAAATGGAAGTGGGAAAACTACATTTTTAAAAGCTATAGTTAATGTTTTAACAGATAAAAATAATCAAGAAGATACTAAAGTTATGCTAGATATTGACGAAAATGAAGAAGTTTATTTAAAGAATCTATTCAATGTTGTAATTGAAAATGATAAGTATTTTAATATATCAAAACCAACATTATATCGTTTTGAACCTTCTTCGTTAAACTATGGAGAAAAAGAAAAACCAAGATTAGTTTTTTTACCTACTGAAATTAATTTTAGTAATTTGGAAGTAAAAACCAGAAATTATAAATCAGAAAACAATTTTTATTGTTTAATTGACCAAAACATAATTAATGATGTACCTTCATATTTAGTTTCCCTAGTAAATACAGAGATTTTTAAATATGAAGATTTACCTATAAAAGAAGCTATAAAAAAAATATGTGATGAAATAAACTCTATATTTAATTTATTAGATATGGATATAGAGATGATAGGAGTAAATAAAAATAGCGATAATATGCCTTTATTTAAAAATAAATTTGGAATAGAATTTGATATTAATTCTCTTTCATCAGGTGAAAAACAGCTATTTTTAAGAGCTATGACTTTGAAAATGCTTGATATTAATAATTCAGTAATTCTTATAGATGAGCCAGAAATATCATTGCATCCAAAATGGCAACAAAAAATAGTAAAGGTATATGAAGGAATAGGAGAAAATAATCAAATAATTATTGCTACTCATTCTCCACATATTGTTTCTTCAGTGAAATCAGAATCTTTAAAATTATTAGTTAAAGCAGATAATGGAATAGAAATTTTACAAGGGGAAGAAATTAATGGTTCATATGGTTACCCTGTAGAAAGAGTACTAACAGAACTAATGGGGTTAGAAACACCTAGAGATTCTGAAGTACAAAATATGATAAAAACTCTACAAAACTTAGTTAGAGATAACAAATACGAAACAGTAGAATTTAAAGCTCTTTATTCAGAAGTAAAAGGTCTTCTAGGTTCCTTAGATGAAGATATAATCTTACTTGATATGGGAATAGTAAGAAGAAAAGGGGAAACTAATGCTAAAAATAAACAAAGTAGCTGAACCAGATTTTCTCAAATCTTATAAAAGAAAACATAAACCTAAAAATTGGGATGATTATAATGAAGACAATATTAAATTTGAATTAAAAACTTATATTGTTGAAAATGAGCAAAAGATAAATGAGGGGAGTCTATGTGTTTATTGTGAAAGAGAAATAAACGTAAAAAATAATGATGGACATATAGAGCATATAAAACCAAAAGATAAATTTCCTCAACTTTTTCAGGAATATAATAATTTAAGTATTTCTTGTAACTCAAAAAGTACTTGTGGACATGCTAAACAAAATGAATATGACAGCAGGTTTATTAATCCAATAGAGGACAATCCAGAAGACTTTTTAGTATATGATGATTTAACAGGAAAAATTATGGCTAAAGATATTAGTGTAAAAAATAGAGTAGAGTACACAGTAAATGAAGTATTAAACTTAAATGAATATAACCTTTGTAAAGCAAGAAAGCTTGTAATAAAAACTTTAGATGACGCTTCAAATGGAGGGTATTTTGACTATATAGCTGATAACTATAAAGGCTTTTATACTTTAATTAACTTTTATAGAGAAAATTTTATTTTTAATCAGGAATAATTTCAAAAGTTTAAGCAAATAAAATCAAATGATTTATCTAGGGATACCTTTCGCAGGTATCTTTTTTATATACGTTAAAACACTAAAAGAAGAATAAAGGAGATTCTGTTATTATAAAGATTGTTGATAGATTAAAAAAGAGTTTGGTAAAAATATAGGCTTTTAACAAGAAATCTATGAGAAAAGAGAAAAGTCCACATATATTGCGAAAACAATACAATTCTGTGACAAGCTGTCGCAGAAATTACTTAAGACATATTTTCATGCGTTGCGTTGATTATTCAATTCGATTTTTTAAAGATTATAGCGATAAATCTTTTTGTTCCCTTTGATTTCTGATATAATTAATTAACAAAAAATACACATTATGTATTTAAATATTCTGAGGATAGAAAAAATAAAAATGATTGAGGATTTAGATGATTTAATAAATGAAATAAAGAAAACTATTTAATTTTATTGTTGTTGGTGAATGTGTGGAGAGTACAATGTATATAAATAAAGTAAACTATGATTTGAAAAAAGGAATCATCAAAATACTCAAATAATTTCCCAATTATTTTTGAAATAGAAAAACATGAGTTTTTAGTATTAATGATTGTAGAAACTATATCCTTTATTTGGGATAAAGGGTAGGTTAGGGATAATTGTTACTTCAAAAATACTAGCAAATAGTTTAGTGAAAACAATTAGAAATTAAATAATTTTTTGTACTTTGGAGGAATGATGCAAGATATTATAGATGAAATTTTAAGAGGAGAAAGCAAAACTTTAGAGTTTAAAGAACAAATGCCTGCAAATCAAAGTATAGTAAAAACAGTAATTGCTTTTGCAAATACTTCAGGTGGTAAGTTAATAATAGGTGTTAATGATGATAGAGAAATAGTAGGAATTACAGATGATATTTTTGAACTACAGGATAAAATTTCTTCTATTATTTATGAAAGTTGTTATCCAGCATTACTTCCTCATATGTATACAAAAAATATTGAAGGAAAAATATTATTAGTAATAGATGTGAATAGAGGAAGTTTAGTACCTTATTATGTTAAGTCAGAAGGCAAAGAAAATGGAGTTTATATAAGGATTGGTGCAACAAATAGGAAAGCGGATAGAGAGAGTATTCTAGAGTTAGAAAGACAAAGAACCAATATTTCTTTTGATGAAGAGATTAACTATGAGTATGAATTTTCATCATTGAATTATGAATCTATTAAAAATAAGTTAAAGCAAGTTGGAAAAGAACTTACTATAGAGAAAATGATTTCCTTAAAACTTGCAAAGGAAAATAATAAGATGTTATACCCAACAAACGGGTTACTAATTATTTTGGGTATATTAGAAAATACAGTTACTAAATGTAGTAGATTTAAAGGGACAAATATGAATGTCTTTTTAGATAAAAAGGAATATAGCGGAGATTTATTTAATCAGCTTGAAAATATAGAGGGGTTTATAAAAAACCATATAAATCTCAGAGGTGAAATTAAAGGCTTACAAAGAACAGATACATATGAGATACCTGAAGTAGCAATAAGAGAAGCAGTTGTAAATGCTCTTGTACATAGAAACTATTCTAATTTAGGAAGGGATATAAAAATAGGAATTTATGATGATAGATTGGAAATTGTGTCTC
>JAGNSM010000088.1 GCA_017988045.1 Fusobacteriaceae bacterium | reverse complement strand
CTGCTGATGCAGCAGTTAAAAGTGGAAAAATATTAATACTTGAAGGGGATATTTCTACAACAGATGTAGAAAGAATTAAAGAGTATTTTATTAATCCTATTGAATCAAGAGAAAAAGATTTAGCTAGTCCTCTAGCCCTCGATAAAGTAGACGCTCCCGAAGAAGTAAAATTCTATAATGGATTTGTAAACCTTGACAATGAAGGAGTTTATGCTTTTAGAAAAGAGTTAGGACTTGCAATGTCTGATAAAGATATCCTGTTTGTTCAAAATTATTTTAAAAACGAAGAAAAAAGAGATCCAAGTGAAACAGAAATAAGAGTATTAGATACATACTGGTCTGATCATTGCAGACATACAACTTTTGAAACTGAAATCAAAAAAGTAACTTTTCCAGAAGGAAAATTTTCTGAAGTTTTACAAAAAACTTATGAAGAGTATTTGGAATCAAGAGAGTATGTACATGGTGGTAAAAAACCAATGTCTCTTATGGATATGGCAACAATTTCTGGAAAAGAGGAAAGAAAGAAGGGTAATCTTCCTGACCTTGAAGTAAGTGATGAAATAAATGCTTGTTCAATCAGAGTAAAAGTAGATGTAGAGGGTGTTCTGGAAGACTGGTTACTTATGTTTAAAAATGAAACTCATAATCATCCTACTGAAATAGAACCATTTGGGGGAGCTTCAACTTGTATAGGAGGAGCAATAAGAGATCCGTTATCAGGTAGATCATATGTTTACCAAGCAATGCGTGTTACTGGAGCAGCTAATATTAAAGAAAAGTTAGAAGATACTATGGAGGGAAAACTTCCACAAAGTAGAATTTCTAAAGGTGCTGCACACGGATATTCATCTTATGGAAATCAAATTGGACTGGCAACAACTTTTGTAAAAGAGATATTCCATGAAGGATATAAAGCTAAAAGAATGGAAGTTGGAGCAGTTGTTGGAGCAGTAAAAGAGGATTGGGTTAGAAGAGAAAAACCTGCAACAGGAGATATAATTATTTTACTAGGGGGAAAAACTGGTAGAGATGGTTGTGGAGGAGCGACAGGTTCATCTAAGGAGCATACAACAGAATCTATTACTACATGTTCTGCTGAAGTTCAAAAAGGAAATGCACCTGAAGAAAGAAAAATTCAAAAATTATTTAGAAATGATAAAGTAACAAAACTTATTAAAAAATGTAATGACTTTGGAGCTGGAGGAGTTTCGGTAGCAATTGGGGAACTTGCAGACGGACTTCAAATAGATTTGGATAAAGTACCAGTTAAATATTTAGGATTAAATGGTACAGAATTATCAATTTCTGAATCGCAAGAAAGAATGGCAGTTGTAGTAGAACCTAAAGATGTAGAAGAATTTTGCAGATATGCAGCTTTAGAAAACTTAGAAAGTTCAATTGCAGCTATAGTAACTGAAGAAGCTAGACTTGTTATGAATTGGAAGGGTAAAACAATTGTTAACTTAAGCAGAGCTTTCTTAGATACGAATGGTGTAAGAAATGAAATAGAGGTGGCGGTAGAAGATGTTAAAGCAGACTTCCCACAACCAAAATTCGAGGGAAATACTACAAAAGAAAAATTAATTAACTTATTAAAATCAGATAATGTAGCTTCTCAACAAGGTATGGTAGAGATGTTTGATAGTCATGTTGGAGCGTCAACAGTACTTATGCCTTATGGTGGGAAATATCAACTGACTGAAGAAGAAGCTTCGGTGCAAAAAGTTCCTGTTTTAGGAAAAGAAAGCAACACAGCTTCAATAATGACATTTGGATATAATCCATTTATCTCTGAATGGTCTCCATTCCACGGAGCAGCTTATGCAGTAGTAGAAAGTATTTCTAAAGTTGTTGCTGTAGGAGGAAAATGGCAAGGGATTAGGTTCTCATTCCAAGAGTACTTTGAAAGATTAGGAAATAATACGGAAACTTGGGGAAAACCATTTAGTGCACTGTTAGGAACACTGTTTGTACAAAAAGGATTCGGACTTCCTGCAATAGGTGGAAAAGATTCAATGTCCGGAACATTTAATAATATTCATGTTCCGCCAACACTGATATCTTTTGCAGTAAATACAGAAAGTGCAGATAATATAATTTCTGCTGAGTTTAAAAATTCTGGAAACTATGTTTATGTAGTTAAACATAATCCGACAGTAGATATGATGCCAAACATAGATGAATTAAAAGCAAATTATGATTTTATATATGAAAATGTGTCAAATGCAAAAATAGTTTCAGCTTCTACTATAAAAAATGGTGGAATTGCAGAATGTTTAGCTAAAATGAGTTTTGGAAATAAAGTTGGGGTAGAAGTAGTTAAAGAAATAAATTTATTCTCTTATGACTATGGAACTTTAGTTGTAGAGTCTGTGGAAGAACTTAATTTTGCAAATGCAATTTTAATAGGTAAAACAACTAAAGCTAAAGAGATAAATATTTTAGGAGAGTCTGTTTCAATAGATGAGGCTATAAAAGCTTATTTAGGAACTTTTGACCACCTGTATCCTAGAATAGTAGATGAAACAGAGAAAGACCTTGAAATCAGAGATTATAAAGGAACTGTTAATATAATTACAAAAGGATTAGACATTAAGCCCAATGTATTTGTACCAGCTTTCCCTGGAACAAACTCTGAGTATGATTCTGTAAATGCCTTCATTAAAGCGGGAGCTAATGCTAAAACATTAACTTTCAGAAACTTGAATCATAATTATATTGAAGAATCTATAGAGGCCTTTGTAAAAGAGATTAATAATTCTCAAATTCTTATGTTCCCTGGAGGATTCTCTGCAGGAGATGAACCAGACGGATCAGGAAAATTTGTTGCTAATGTTCTTCTAAATGAAAGAATGAAAGCAGCGGTAGAAGGATTATTAAATAGAGGCGGTTTAATTCTTGGTATTTGTAATGGATTCCAAGCTTTAATAAAATCAGGATTATTGCCTAACGGTAAAATTGGTGACGTAACTAAAGATTCACCGACTTTAGCTAAAAATAATATAAACAGACATATAACAAAAATTGTTCATACAAGAATAACTTCGAATAACTCACCTTGGTTAATGGATACTCCGGTTGGAGCTATTCACGAAATAGCTGTTTCTCATGGAGAAGGAAAATTTGTTGCAAGTCCCGAACTAATTGAAGAGCTGTTTAAAAATGGTCAAGTTGCTACTCAATATGTTAATTTAGATGGAGTGCCAACAATGAACGGTGAGTACAATCCTAACGGTTCATTTGCAGCAATTGAGGGTATAACAAGTGCTGATGGAAGAATCCTTGGTAAAATGGGACATTCTGAGAGAAAAGGTACAAATGTATTTAAAAATATAATTGGTGAAAAAGACCAATTAATATTTGAAAACGGGGTAAAATACTTTAAGTAACATTTAGCAATTAGTAGTTAGCATTTAGCAGTTAAAAATAAAAATTTTCAATTGCTACTTGCTACTTTCTAAATGCTAACTGAATTGTTTTGGGTTTAATATATTAAAATAAAATGGAGGCTTTAAAGTGGAAAAAAGAGAGCTCATGTATGAAGGAAAAGCAAAACAAGTTTATAAAACAGATGACGAAAATCTTGTAATAATTCATTACAAAGATGATGCTACAGCTGGAAATGGTGTAAAAAAAGGAACTATTGACAATAAAGGTATTTTAAATAACAAAATAACTTCAATTCTTTACAAAAAATTGGAAGAAAATGGAGTTAAAACTCATTTTAAAGAACAATTAAACGATAGAGATCAATTATGTGAAAAACTAACTATAATTCCACTAGAAGTAATCGTGAGAAACCTTATTGCAGGTTCAATGGCTCAAAGATTAGGAATTGAAGAGGGAACAAAACCTACTAATACAATATTTGAAATTTGTTATAAAAATGATGATTATGGAGATCCATTAATAAATGATCATCATGCAGTTGCTATTGGGTTATGCTCATATGTAGAGTTATCTGCGATATACAAAACTACTGGGAAAATTAATGAATTATTGAAAAAAGTTTTTGATAAAGAGGGAATAACTTTAGTAGATTTTAAAATTGAGTTTGGAAAAAATAGTGCTGGAGAAATCAAATTAGCTGATGAAATTACTCCAGATACATGTAGATTATGGGATAAAAAAACAGGTGAAAAGCTTGATAAAGATAGATTTAGAAGAGATTTAGGAAGCGTAGAAGAAGCTTATATAGAAATATTAAAAAGATTGGGTGAGTAAATGAATTCTGAAATAGATAAAATGGAAGAAGAGTGTGGAGTTTTTGGTGTTTATACTAAAAGTGAAGCTACTGTAATTCATCATATGTTTTATGGCCTATTTGCACTACAACATAGAGGACAAGAAAGTGCTGGAGTTTCTATTTCTAAAGATGGGAAATTGAAAACGCATAAAGCTATGGGACTTGTTTCTCATGTTTTAGATGATAAAACTATGGCAACTCTAGAGGGAAATGTGGCTATTGGACACGTTAGATACTCTACTTGTGGAGATTCAAATGTAAATAATGCACAACCTTTAGAAGGACATTGTAAACTTGGACAGCTTGCAATTGCTCATAATGGTACTCTTACTAATGCAAAAATAGTTAGAGAATTATTGGAAGAAACAGGGGCAGTATTTCAATCAACAATAGATTCTGAAGTTATATTAAGTCTTACTTCAAGAAAAGCATCAAAAGGGCTTGAGCAAGCAATAGTAGACGCTATCAACATGATTCAAGGGGCTTATGCAATTGTTATGACGGTAGAAGGTAAACTTGTAGGAATAAGAGATCCTCATGGAATTAGACCTCTATGTTTAGGAGAATTAAAAGAAGGAGAATACGTTTTATCTTCTGAAAGTTGTGGATTAGATGCTGTAGGAGCAAAATTTCTTAGAGATATAGCTCCTGGGGAAATGGTTATTATTGATGAAAATGGGCTTAAAAGTATAAAATATGCAGAAAGATCATACAATTCACCATGTTCTTTCGAATATATTTATTTTGCAAGACCTGATAGTACAATGGATGGAATTTCTGTATATGAAGCAAGATACCAATCAGGGAGAGAACTTTGGGAACAACAAAAAATTGAAGCAGATGTAGTTATAGGAGTACCAGATAGTGGTATACCAGCAGCGATAGGATATTCAGAAGCTTCAGGAATTCCTTATGGTGTAGGAATTATCAAAAATAAATATATTGCTAGAACATTTATTGTTCCAAGTCAAGAACTAAGAGAAAGAGCAGTAGCTGCGAAACTGAATGTTTTAAAAGCAACTGTTGCTGGAAAAAGAGTTGTAGTAATAGATGATTCATTAGTTAGAGGAACTACATCTAAAAAACTTATTCAACAGCTTAGAGATGCAGGAGCAAAAGAGATTCATTTCAAATCAGCTTCTCCAGCAGTAAAGTTTCCATGTTATTTTGGAATTGATACAGCTCATAGATCTGAACTTATTGCTGCACAATTAACAACAGAAGAAATTGCTAAACAAATTGGAGCAGATACGTTGGATTATTTAAATTTAGAAAATTTAGGGAAATCATTATGTGATAAAAAATATTGTTTAGGATGTTTCAATGGAGTTTATCCAATATATGCACCTATGGGAGAGTAGAAAAATCATTTAGTAGGTAGCAGTTAGTAATTAATGTAGGGGCTCATTGCATGGACCCAAATTGAATAGTATAAAAATCAAAAGAGAAGGGGATTTGTCCCCTTCACCCCTAATAAAGAAGTGATTATAGATAACATTGTTGTGATATAGTATTTTTATTAAATTTGATGTTTGAGAAATAACTAGATTTTACAGCCAAAGGCTAAAAGGGGTGAAGCGTCCAACGCTTTAGTTTTATCGTGGAAGTATAAATATTACATTTAGAAGGAGAAAAAATGATTTCTTATAAAGATGCAGGAGTTAATAAAGAAGAAGGATACAGAGCAGTTGATAAGATAAAAGATGCAGCAAAATCTACTCATTCAGCAAATGTTTTAACTGGATTAGGAAGTTTTGGAAGTATGTATGCTTTAGGTCAATACAAAGACCCAGTTTTAGTTTCTGGAACTGATGGAGTAGGAACAAAACTTGAAGTAGCAATAAAAACTAAAAATTATGATACTGTAGGACAAGATTGTGTAGCTATGGTTGTTAATGATATTCTTTGCCACGGAGCAAAACCAATGTTTTTCTTAGATTATTTAGCTTGTGGAAGATTAGATTCAGATGTTTCTAGTAGATTAGTAATTGGTATGGCAAATGCTTGTAAAGAAACTGAAACAGCTCTTGTTGGAGGAGAAACAGCAGAAATGCCTGGATTCTATAAAGAAGGAGACTATGATATAGCTGGGTTTGCTGTAGGAGTAGTAGAAAGAGATGAGATAATTACTGGAGATAAAATAAAAGAGGGAGACGTTATAGTTGCTCTTAAATCTAATGGACTACATAGTAATGGATTTTCATTAGTAAGAAAATTAGTACCTGATTTCAATGTAGAATTTGAAGGAGCTCCTATTCACGAGGAATTACTAAAACCTACTAGATTATATGTAAAACCTGTTTTAGACCTATTAAAAGAGGTAGAAGTAGCTGGAATTGCTCACATAACTGGTGGAGGTCTTGAAGAAAACGTACCAAGAATTATTCCTAACGGATTACAAGCTGATATTAAACTGGCTGATGTAAAAGTATTACCAATATTCAAATATTTGGCTTCTAAAGGTGTTAACGAGCATGAAATGTTTGGAACTTTCAACATGGGAGTTGGAATGGTAATAGTAGTAGATAAATCTTTAGCTGAAAAAACTGTAGCTTCATTAAATGCTAAAGGTGAAGATGCATATATTATCGGAGAAATCAAAAAAGGTGATACAAAAATATGCCTAAAATAGCAGTTCTTATTTCAGGAGGAGGTTCTAATCTTCAATCAATAATTGATGCTGTAGAGAATAAAACATTAAATTGTGAAATCTCTGTAGTAATAGCAGATAGAGAAGCTTCTGGACTTGAAAGAGCAGAAAAACATGGGATTAAAAATATTTTAGTAGATAGAAAAATATTTAAAAAAGAACTTACAAAAGAGATTTTTAAATATATTCCTGAAGATACAGATTTGATAGTTTTAGCTGGGTATCTTTCAATAGTTGATGGTGAAATTATTAAAGAATGGACAAATAAAATTATTAATATTCATCCATCACTTCTTCCAAAATTTGGAGGAAAAGGGATGTATGGGCTTAATGTTCATAAAACTGTTATTGAAGCTAAAGAAAGACAAAGTGGATGTACAGTTCATTATGTAAATGCAGGAATAGATACAGGGGATACAATAAAACAAGTTTTTGTACCTGTATTTTTGAGTGATACTCCTGAAGAATTACAAAAGAGAGTTTTGGAAGAGGAACATATAGTTTTGGTAGAAGTAATAAAGGATTTACTTCCGAAAGCTTAATTTGTTAAAAAAAATCTTGCTCAAAAAAACAAAAAATGTTATACTAAATGAGTGATAAAGTTAAATTAACAATTAAAAAGTTTACATGACCGACGGAAGCATTGTGGGAGTACCCACAGGGATTGTAGATTGTAAGGTAAATGCCGACCGTCTGGGCGAAAATAGTTAGGAATTCTAACTATTTCGTTCGGACGGTTTTTTTATACTCGAAAAAAGGGTTTGGAGTATAAATTCGTTATAAAACATTGGGTTTAATTCTATTGTGGAAGATAGGATTATAGAAAAATTCAAATTGGTATTGGATTAGAAGGTTGTTAAAATTATTTACATAAAGCTATTATCTAGATTAATTCTATTGTGGAAGATAGAATTCCAATGGTTGTGGGGACAAAAATTGGTATTGGTTGATATAAACTTTAGATAATAGTGAAACATGAGTTAGTAGAAGACTTTGGGGAAAGTTTTCTACTGATTCAAACAAAAGTGGAAGTTTTGAGAAATAATTAAAATTTAAATATGTGGAGGTTATTAAATGAGAGCTTTAATTAGCGTATCAGATAAGACAGGAATAGTTGAGTTTGCAAAAGAGCTAGTATCGTTAGGTGTAGAAATTATTTCTACAGGGGGAACACATAAAACTTTAGAAGATGCAGGATTACCAGTAATAGGTATATCAGATGTGACAGGATTTCCTGAATGTCTTGACGGAAGAGTAAAAACTTTACATCCAAATATCCATGCAGGACTTTTGGCAATAAGAGCTAATGAAGAGCATATGAAACAAATTAAAGAATTAAACGTAGATTTAATAGATATAGTTGTAGTAAATCTGTATCCGTTTAAACAAACAATTTTGAAAGATGGAGTAACTAGAGAAGAAGCTATCGAAAATATAGATATAGGTGGACCTACAATGCTTAGATCTGCTGCAAAAAACTATCAAGATGTTTCTGTAGTAGTAGATCCAGCTGATTATCAAGTTGTTCTTGATGAATTGAAAGCTAATAAAAAAGTATCATTAAATACTAACTTCTACCTTTCTTCAAAAGTATTTGAGCATACAGCAAGCTATGATGCTTTAATAGCTAATTACATGAGAAAAGAAAGAGGAGCAGAAGGTTACCCTGAAAAATTAACTTTAACTTTTGAAA
>JAGNSM010000087.1 GCA_017988045.1 Fusobacteriaceae bacterium | reverse complement strand
TAATGGGATTGAAGGAATCATTGTTTCTTATGAAAAAAGTGAATATTTAAGACCCACTATTCAACTAAAAAATGGTTCTTATTTAAATCTAAAAAATCAGTTAAATTTATACATTGACCAATATCTATAAAATAAAAACAACAGATGCAACTCTGTTGTTTTCTCTATTTTAATTATTAAATCCTTTTTTGGATTTAAAATCCAATCTCTCAATATAAGCTCTAATATAAATATTCATATTTTTTTTATTAAATTGTTTCAATATTTCTTCTTGTGTAAGTCCATTTTTTAACATTTTTTGTATGTCAAACATAATATCAACAGGTATAACATTTGCAGGGTCTTTGTCCATTTTCCACCTCCTTAAATATAACACATTATAATGATAGCTTATTTTCTCCAAAAATAAAAGAGTAAATTAAAAAAAATTTCATTTTTGTTATAAATCATATTTTTTATACCTAAAATATCAATGCTATAAATATTTTTACACTGATATTTTTTATTGATTTTCAGCACATATATGTTATACTTTCTAAGGTGATGATAAATGAAAAAAGGATTAGTTCATTTCTATTTAGGAAATGGGAAAGGCAAGACTACAGCATTATTTGGATTAGCTTTAAGAGCTCTTGGAAGAGATTTTAAAGTCCTTATTGTTCAAGTTTTAAAAGCTCGAGAAACTGGAGAAATTTTATTTTTTAAAAAATTAAATAATAATAATTTAAAAATTATTAGAATAAATACCTGTGAGAAATTTTCTTGGGAAATGAATAATAATGAAGTGATTCAATCTAAGCAAGAAATTACTCAAGGAATTAGAAATATATTAAACTATTATAATGATTATGACATTGTACTTTTTGATGAGTTACTTAATGCAGAAAACATTGGGTTTATTGATGAAGAAGAGATAAAAAATATAATTTTAAACAAGTCTCCTGAATTAGAGCTTGTTTTTACTGGAAGAAAAACTAAAGATTCTTTAAAGGTATTTGCTGATTACATCTCAAATATAGAAGCAGAAAAACATCCTTATGAAAAAGGAATCCAATCTAGAGTTGGCATAGAGTTTTAAAGGAGTATTATGGCAAAATTAATTTTAGTTAGACATGGTGAAAGTACTTTAAATAAAGAAAATGTATATTTTGGACATTTAAATCCTTCATTAACATCTAAAGGAAAAGAGCAATTAGAAATTTTGAAAAATAGATTACCAACTTATGACATGATTTTTTCAAGTCCACTAGAAAGAGCTATTTCTAGTGCTGAAATAATAAATCACAATAAGTTAATTATAAATACTGATGATAGACTTAAAGAACTAAATTTTGGTATTTTTGAAGGGTTAAACTTCAATAAAATTTCTTCTCTTTATCCTGTTGAAGTTGAAAAATGGCTAGTTTCAAATATTTCATATAAGTTTATAAATGGTGAAAGTATCTATGAACTTTCTGAAAGAGTTAAATCATTTGTCGAAGAAATTAAATATACTGAAAAAAATTATCTATTAGTAACACATTTTGGTGTTATTAATGCTATACTTTCAATTTATATTGCAGAAAATCTAAACAATTTTTGGAAATTCAAATGTGACCTATCTTCAATTACTATTTTAGAATTTAACGATGGATATCCTATCCTTAAATGCTTTTCTTTATGATATAGCAAATAAAAACCATTGTTATTAACAATGTTTTTTATTTGCTGTATTTTCTTTTTAGTTTTAATGTTTATTTCAACTTCTTGATGTAAACAAATTACTAAATCTAAAATCAAAAGAGTAGAACTATAAATAATTTTAAACATTTTAAATGTGCTTAATTTTTGAGTTGTTCTATTTCAATCCCGATATAGACTTTCTAAAAGTCTTAATGATAAAATCTTTAACTTTTCATACTCATCAATCTATATTCTTCATCAAATATCTTTCAAAACTATTATCATCTTTTTATACTTATTAATTTTATCTAAATAAAATTCCTCCAAACAAATCTCATTACCCTAATTAAACTTTTGTAAACTTTACTTTTTTATCAATAAAATTCTATTCAAAGCTATTTAAATATCGTCACTTTATTCAATAGCTTCTTAAAAAAATTATACTAAAATGCATCTAGTCAGAATTTTCTAACTTCTAAAATTTTAACAATTTTATTTTTATCTTTCTTCTATTAACTTCCTTATTTACTTTTCTAATCACACAACAACATTCGTCAATTTCAACTTACTAAATCAAAGACTACTGAAAAGGAATATTTTTCCTAAAAGCATGAATAATGTTTATGATTTCATCTTATTTCCTCTATTCAAAATAATCCTATACACTTTAGTATTTTCAATTGATTTATTTTCTAATTTTAATAAAATTAATTTATCTTTGGTAATTAATCAGATGTATCAGTTCTTCATTTATTATTCTTTTCCACATATAAATAGCTGCAATTAAAACTATTGATTTTTTGCAATAAAAAAAAGTGCCACCGTGACACTTTTTAATTTAAACTATTTTTTAGCTTTTTCTATTAATGATTGTTTGCCTTCATTAACTTTATCTTGTTGGAATGCTTTTATAACCATTTCAGCTTCATTAAATGGAACTGAAACAAATGAGAACTTTTCAAAAACTTGAGCGTTTTTAATAAGATTTCTTTTGATTTTAGCTTTAGCTGTAATTAATCCAACTAATTGTCCAACATTTAATCCATCTTTGTTTCCTTTAGCTATAAACAATCTAGTCAATCCATCTAAAGTATGATCATGATTTTGAGGTTCTCTTCTTGGTCCTCTTTCTCTATCAGAACTTCTTGAATCTCTAGAATCTCTTCTATCTCTAGAATCTCTTCCGTCTCTAGAATCTCTTCTTCCTCTTGTTTCATCAATTTCTTGATAAGTATCTGCTTCTAACTCATCACCTAAGGCAATTTTTAACAATGAAGCTACTAATTCTTCTGCATTTCCATTGTTTTCTATTAATTTTTTAGCCAAATCTTTATAAGTATCATAATTTTGAAGTTCTGCTGTTGTATTTACCAATTCGATAAAATTATCTTCTTTATTTTGTAAGATTTGAGCTACTTTTGGTAGTTTTTCTTTTCTAATTTCAGTATTAGCAACTTTTTGAATATGTAATAACTTACTATATTCTCTTGGTGAAACAAATGTAATAGCTGTCCCTTCTTTTCCAGCTCTTCCTGTTCTTCCTATTCTATGTACATAAGACTCTGCCTCTTGAGGTAGTGAGTAGTTAATAACATGAGTTAGGTTGTTTACATCTATTCCTCTTGCTGCAACGTCTGTTGCAACTAAAATATTAATTGTTTGTCCTTTGAATTTTGCAAGAACTTTTTCTCTTTGGCTTTGAGTAACATCACCATGAATACAATCTGCATCATATCCTCTTTCAGCCAATTTAAACGTTACATCATTAACATCATTTTTAGTTTGACAGAAAATTATTCCGTAGAAATCTTTTTCTATATCAATTACTCTACAAAGAGCTTCAAATTTATTTTCTCTAGTTACTTCAAAATAAATTTGATCAGTTAAAGCTGTAGTCAATTCTCTGTTTTTAACTGCTAAAACTTCATATTCTCTCATGTAAGTTTTTGCAATAACTAAAATTTCTTTTGGCATAGTTGCAGAGAAGAATAACATTTTTTTATCTTTAGCTGTGTGACTTAAGATATTTTCAATATCTTCAACAAATCCCATATTCAACATTTCATCAGCTTCATCAAGTATAAAGTATTTGATTTGATCTAATTTTAAGTTTCTTCTATTAAGAAGATCTATAACTCTTCCCGGTGTACCTACAACAATATCGATTCCATCTTTTAACTTTTTCATTTGATGTTGAATATTTGACCCACCATAAATTGGTAAAACTCTAAGTCTTTTGTCCCCTTTTAATGAGCTTATTTCTTCAGCAACCTGAATTACTAACTCTCTTGTAGGTGCTAAGATAATAGCTTGAACATAGTTTTCTCTCTCTATTCTATCAATTATCGGCAATGAAAACGCGGCAGTTTTTCCCGTCCCTGTTTGTGCTTGCCCAATTACATCTTTTGTTCCATCTAAAAGTCTTGGTATACAAAGTGCTTGTATAGGACTAGGTGTTTCATATCCTTTTTTACCAATCGCTTCTAGAGTAGTTTCAGACAAACCCAAATCTCTAAAATTTAATACTTTCTCCAAATTATTGTTCCTTTCTAATCAAAAATTATATAACACACTATTATACCACAGAGTTTATTATTTTGCAATTATTCTTTATTTTTATTTCCGCAATATGGACAGTATCTATAATTTTTTTCCATTTCCTGTCCACAATTTTTACATATTTCTTTTCCTGTAACCATTTCTAAATAGTTTTCAAACACTTCTTCTTTTTTCAAGATTTCATTTATAAATTCTAGCTTTATCTTATAAATAGAATGACACTTTTTACACTCTAAATAATATTTCTTATTCCAAGAAAAAATTGGAAAAAAGAAAAGAGAAAATCTTCTCTCTTCTAAAATTACTATTCCTTTATTATTAGTGCAATTACAATTATAATTTACTTCTTTTAAAATTTTCTGTTTATCGTCTATTCCCATAACAAAAAACATAAATTATCTCACTTGTCCATTTCCACTTATAACATATTTTAGACTTGTAAGCTCTCTTACTCCCATAGGACCTCTCGCATGAAGCTTTTGAGTACTGATTCCTATTTCTCCCCCAAATCCAAACTCTCCACCATCAGTAAATCTTGTAGAAGCATTTACATAAACACAAGCTGAATCTACTTCTCTTGTAAATTTATTTGCTTTTTCAAAATTTTCTGTTAATATCGCATCTGAATGTTTTGTTGAATGTTTATTTATATGATCTATTGCTTCGTCTAGAGAATCAACTGTTTTAATTGAAATTATTAAATCTAGATATTCTGTATCCCAATCTTCTTCTATAGCTTCTACCGCATTTTCTACAAATTTTATTGCATCTTTATCTACTCTTAATTCTACATTTTTTTCTTTCAAAGCTTTTGTTATAGTCGGTAAGAAGTCTTCTATTCTATCTCTATGAATAAGAACTGTTTCTATTGCATTGCAAACTCCTGGTCTTTGAGTTTTAGCATTAACTATAATCTCTTTTGCTTTTTCCAAATCAGCTTCTTCATCAACATAAACATGACAAACTCCTGCTCCAGTTTCAATTACTGGAATTGTTGCATTTTCTATAATAGCTTTCTTTAGCCCTTTTCCTCCTCTTGGTATAATTACATCTATATATTTATTCAAAGTAAGAAGCTCATTTACATATTCTCTTTCTGTTTTCTCTACAAGAATTACTGCATCTATAGGAAGACCTGCTTCTACCAAACTTTCTCTAACTATATTAACTAAAACTTTGTTAGAATTAATTGCGTCACTTCCACCTCTTAATATAATACTATTTGAAGCTTTTAAACATAATATAGACGCATCTATAGAAACATTTGGTCTAGACTCATAAATCATGGCTATTACACCTAGAGGTACTCTTACTTTTTTTATTTCCATACCTTTTTTATGTCTAAATCCTTCTACTATTTCACCTATTGGATCTCTAAAGTTTTTTACTACTTCTATTCCTTCTATCATTCCATCTATTCTTGAATCTGTAAGAAGAAGTCTATCTAAAAAAGCTTTTGTTAATCCTTTTTTTTCTCCATCTTTTATATCAATTGCATTTTCACTTTTAATTTTATCTCTATTATTATCTAAATTTTTTATAAGTATTCCAAAAAAATTATCCTTTGCCACTGTATCTGCTTTATTTAGTTCTGCAGAGGCATTTTTTGACCTTTGACCTAAATCTATAATATATTCACTCATCTTATCCTCCCACACTCATATTATTTATATGAAGCACTTCATCATAATCTTTGTATCCTAAAATTTTCTCTATTTCTTTTGATTGTTTTCCTAATATTCTTTGACACTCATCAGAACTATAATTAACTATTCCAACTGCCAAAACATTTTTTTCCTCATCTATTACCGTTATTACATCACCTTTTTGAAAGCTACCTTCTACCTCTTTTATTCCACTAGGTAATAGACTTTTATGCTTTAGTACTGCTATTTTCGCGCCATCATCTATTATAAGTTTTCCCGTTTTTTTAGAACTATATTGCAACCAATGTTTTTTGGCCTTTAATCCTTTTTTATTCTTAACAAAGAGAGTTCCAATATCTTCTCCTCTTACTATTTTTATAAGATTTTCAGGCTTTTCTCCTTGGGCAATAACCATATTAACCCCTGAATTAAGAGCTATTTCTGCTGCTTTTATTTTTGTGGCCATACCACCTGTTCCAAACTTGCTGTTAGAATCTCCAGCCATAGCTTTAATTTCCTCATTAAGTGTCGTTATTAATGGCAATAGTTTTGCATTAGGATTTTCTTTAGGATTACTATCATAAAGTCCGTCAATATCTGATAAAATTATTAATAAATCTGCATCTACCAAAGTAGCAACAAAAGCCGAAAGAGTATCATTATCTCCAACTTTTATCTCTTCTACCGCTATCGCATCATTTTCATTTATTATAGGAATTACACCTGCATTAAATAAAGCAAAACAAGTATTTCTTCCATTAAGATATCTATTTCTTTCATTAATATCACTTGCAGTTAATAGTAATTGCCCAACATTTTTACCATATTCTGCAAAAATCTTTTGGTAAAGATGTATAAGTGCAACTTGTCCAACTGCAGCTACAGCCTGTTTTTCGGGGAGAGTTTTCGGACGGTTTTTCAAATTTAATTTTCCCATTCCAGCACCTATGGCACCTGAAGTTACAAGCATTACTTCATAACCATTATTATGTAAATTTGCTATTTGTCTTACTAGAATCTCAATTCTTTCAAGATTAAGAAGACCTGTTTCATGTGTTAAAGTTGTTGTTCCAACTTTAATTACTACTCTTTTTACTTCTCCTAAATACTCTTTTTTGTTCATAATATTTTCCTCCGAAAAACGTATATTAGCACCATTATATCATATTATTCTCTTTGTAATCAATGAATAATTTACTTTAGCTTTACTTTTAATTATCTCAAATTTTAATTTTTTTATTTTAAAATATAATTATTATAAAAGACTTTAAAATCATATAAATTATCAACACAGTATTTAGCATTGTTACACATATACTCATTAAATTTCGGTTTATTATAAGCCCACCCAGCCCATAAGAAATCTACTCCGGCCTCTTTTGCCATTATAAATCCTGGCTTTAAATCATCTATTACCAAAATTTCCTCATTAGATAGCCCATATTTTTCTTTTATATCAAAAACAGGAAATGGATTTGGTTTCCTCTTATCATTGCCCAATTCCCAAGAATAAATATCTTTTGGAATAAATCCCAAATTATATTTATAATCTATCTCTATTCTTCTTCTGTCCGAATGAGTTACAACTCCTATGATTCCTCCGTTATCAGAAAATTCCAAAAGAAATTTTTTAATTTCCTCATAAAATATCCCTATTTTTTCAGCAGTATCTATTTTCCAATTTGTGTACATATAACTTATTTCTTCCTCATTTAATTGCAGTATCTCTTTCAAAAAATTTTCAAATCCCGGCTCAAATGAATAATTTATATATTCATCAAAACTTATTTCTAAATCAGGCCTAAGAACTTTAAGAGACCTCTTAAAAGAGGGATAGTGATGTTTTTCGCTCGTTGGTGAAACTGTATCGTCGTGATCAATTAAAATGCATTTATACGCCATTTAAACCTCTATTCTTCCACTGCAAAATTCTTATCTATAATTTTTACTCCATCAATAGCCGCACTTACTATTCCTCCTGCATATCCTGCTCCCTCTCCAATAGGAAAAAGATTTTTGATATTAAGACTAATTCCTTGACCATCTCTTGTGATTCTTATGGGTGCTGACGTTCTCGTTTCGGGTCCTATTAGATTTGCTCTATTTGATACAAAATACTTATTTCTACTCCACTCTTTAAAAGCTAATTGCATATTATCTTTTATTACATTTGGAAAAAATTCATTAAAGTTAACAGAAGTTAATCCCATTCCATATGAAGTCTTTATGCTATCTACAGATTTTTTATTATTAATAAAATCAGACAAATTTTGATATAATGCCCCATGAGTTCCTCTTGTTTCAAATGCTTTTCTCTCTATATTTTCTTGATATTTCATTCCGTCAAATACTCCAGATCCAAAATCATCTTTTCTTACAGCTACTACTACTGCTGAATTTGAAAATTCTCCATCCCTTGTAGAATAACTCATTCCATTAACAAGTGAGTGTCCTTCTACTGAGCTTGCATTCACTATTTCTCCCCCTGGACACATACAGAAAGAAAAAATTCCTCTTTTTTCTACGGTATTATTAAATGTATAATTATAAGTTGCCGCACCTAAATGAGGATGTCCTGCTAAATCTCCATATTGCATCTTGTCTATATCTTCTCTTGGATGCTCTATTCTTACTCCTATGGCAAAGTCTTTATTTTCCATAAAGACTCCTCTATCATAGAGTTTTCTATAGGTATCTCTTGCTGAATGACCTATTCCCAAAACTACATAATCAAACTCTAGCCATTCATTTTTATTAATTTCAATAGCTTTTATTTCATCTGATATAATTCT
>JAGNSM010000236.1 GCA_017988045.1 Fusobacteriaceae bacterium | reverse complement strand
GGCAGATGCCCAAAGGATTAAAAATTACTTCTAATTCAATGAATACTAAATTAGGAAAAATACATAATTTATTCATATCTTAATTCCTAACTACTAATTTCTAATCAGATATTTCCTACTTAATATTGTGTTCTTTCAAAAACTCTTCATCACTTATAATCTCTTCATAATTTCCATCTCTTATTATTTTATGCTCTTCAGAAAAGACTATAGCTCTCTCAAATATTCCATCAACATATTCAAAATCGTGAGTAGCACAAATTATTGTTTTTCCTGCTTTATTTAATTTTATCAATAACTCTTTTAAAAATTTCTTACTTTTAGGATCCATTCCATTCATAGGCTCATCCATTATGATAACTTGAGGATTCATAGAAAGAACCGAAGCAATAGCTACTTTTTTCTTTTCTCCACCACTTAGATGATATGGAACTCTGTGCATTAAATGTTTTATTCGTAGTAGTTCCAAGCTGTCCAAGGTTCTTTGGTTAACCTCTTCCATAGACAGTCCCATTTGAAATGGGCCAAAAGCTACCTCTTCGTAAACCAATGGACAAAAAAGTTGCGAGTCACTATTTTGAAAAATAAATCCCATTTTTTGATGAAATTTCTTTGAAAAAACATTATTTGCCAATTTTTTTTTGGTAATCTCTTCATCAAACAAATAAAATTTCCCTTCAGAGGGTTCAATAAGTCCATTAATCAATTTTAAAAAACTTGATTTTCCACTACCATTTGGCCCTATAAGTGCAACAGATTCGCCCTCTTTTATCTCCAAATTTATATTAGAAATAGCTTCTTCATTATCATATTTACATGTTAAGTTTTCTATTCGTATCATTTTACGCAGTCCTTACTAGTGTTTCTACCAATATATATCCCATAATAAATATAAGATATATTATAGTTAGAACATAATCTTTTTTATTAAAACTAAAATTAGCAAATGCTCGATATTCTCCTGTGAATCCACGACATTCCATAGCCATGTAAAGTTCTTCACTCTGTTCTTTTGATTTTAGAAATACAGTTCCCAAAACTCCAAAATTATGATTACTATTTTTATTGTGTCCTATCATTTTTATCTTCAAAGCACTAAGCATTTCAAGAGAAATCTCAGCAAAACTTACAATATATTTTATTGTTATATCCATAATAAAAATAAATATATCAGGAATTTTTAGAAACTTTAAAGCTCTCGTAATATGGTTCCACTTAGTAGTAAAAATAAATATATTCAAACTTAATACCATCAAAACAGATTTAAAAATTATTAATCCACTATTATTTTGCCCTTGTAAAATGGAGGGTAGAAGTACAACTAAATTCCCTAAAAATGCTATAAATCCTATATTTACTGACTTTAATACATCATTTTTATGAATATTTAATAATAAAAATAGCACAACTCCAAATACGTAGGCTAAAGAATAAAAATTTCTAGTATAAGTAATCATTATTACCAAAACCAGTGTAAAAATAAATTTTATAAAGGGATTTACAAAATAATAACTTTTTTTCTTTAGACCAGTATTAATGTACTTTATTTTTGACAAAATTTTTAATAAACTGTTGATACTTTTGTCTACATAAGCAGTATTATTTGATACAGGACGATAATCTTCTTTTTCAAAAAGCCATTGGCTCATTTTTAATCTACACTTCCTTTATTTTTACTCTGTATAGCTAGTTTGATATATTTTAGAAGAATGAAAAATGAAAAAACTAGTATAATTCCTATTATTCCAGATAGCAAATATCCCATAAGTTCTGATAAATTTTTGATAGAATAATCAGACATAATTGCATTTATACTGGTACTCTTATTCATTCCTTTGGGAATATAGCCTAACATATTCAATATCTCTTCTTTTCCCCATTCTCCCCAAGCAGTTCCTTTAGCCAATAGCCCTAAGGGAGTAAAACTAGTGAGACTTCCTAACAAAATATATAAGAGATTCACTTTCAATTTACTGGTTTTTACGACAGAGTTAGGTGTCGTTTTTAAAAGAAAAGACAATACCCCCATTGTAAAAACTCCTTCGACTATTCCAACCACAAGTAGATGAGGAATCATCATTGCAGGGATAGAAATACTTAGCGGATATGGACAGTATAAGGGTAATCCTAGCGAATCTTTAAATAACAGAGGCTGTACTCCAAACTCTATTGCAGTAAAAAGTGCTGCTAAATTTAAAGAAATATAGCCCGAAATAAAGGCATTAAATTTATCTTTTTTTATAAAATTTTTCAAAATCCTATTGGTATAATAAGCAGTAAAAGGCATTAATATTGCCATATTAAAAATATTTGCTCCCAAAGAGATTATTCCACCATCACCAAAAAAAATAGCTTGAATGATTAGGGCTATTGATGTAGAAATCACTGATACCCAAGGACCCATAAGGAGTGCTGTAAGTGCTGAACCTACAGCATGTCCACTGGTTCCACCAGGAAGAGGTATGTTAAACATCATAATAATAAAGGAAAAAGCTGAATACACTGCTATTGATGACATTTTCTTCATTCCTAGTTCTTCTTTTGCCTTGTTCATTGATATTTTTAGTACGGGAATAGAAACAAGGGCAAGGGCTATACAGGTAGAAGGACTAAGGTAATTATCTGGTATATGCATTTTTCCTCTCTTTCTTATGCTTCAAAAATAACTTCTACCTTTTTCAAATCTTCTATTATTGATATAGCTTGTGGACAGTGACTTTCACATTTCCCACACTCTGCACAATTAGAAGCTTTTTCACTTGGTTTAACAAATCTATTATAAGAAGCTATTGTTTTTTCTTTATCTCCAAAAATATGATAATCATTATAGAATGCAAAATTTCTAGGAATATTAACTCCAAAAGGACAAGGCATAC
>JAGNSM010000086.1 GCA_017988045.1 Fusobacteriaceae bacterium | reverse complement strand
TAATTGCCAAATCTATTTTATCATCAAAGCTAGGCTCAATTATATCTTTTCCATTAAAAGCATCTCTTATTTGTCCTACAAGCCAAGGGTTTCCAAAGATACCTCTTGCAAGCATGATTCCGTCTACTCCACTAAACTCCACTTTTTCTATAGCATCTTTAGCAGTGAATATATCTCCGTTTCCAATTACTGGTATACTTACAGATTCTTTAATCTCTTTTATTGTTTCCCAGTTAGCAAAACCGCTGTACATTTGCTCTCTTGTTCTTCCGTGAACTGTTATGTGGCAAAGTTTTAACTCCTCAGCTAATTTTGCAAAATAAATAGGATTTTTATGTTCCCCATATCCTACTCTTATTTTCATACTAAGGTCTGTTTCAGGTTTTAGGCTTTCTCTCAAAATAAACATCAGTTCTCTTGCATGTTGTGGATCACTAAGAAGTGCTGCTCCATAACCATTTTTTGTTATCTTAGGCATTGGGCATCCCATATTAACATCTATTTTTTTTACTCCGAGACTCTCTATATAAAGAGCCGTTTTTTTCATAATCTCTATATCTTTCCCGAAAATTTGTACACCGTCTATATCATGAAGTTTTAACATTATATCACAAGTTTTCTTATTTTCCTGTGTTACTGCATTGGAACTAACCATCTCTGTGTACATAAGGTCTGGTTTATAATCTCTAAGTATCCTTCTAAAACTGTAATCTGTTACTCCCGCTATTGGTGCTATATAAATCTTTTTATCTCTCAAATCCTTATTCAAAATCCTTCTCCATTCTAATATCTTGCCACCATTTACCATTATATTCTGTCATATTGTCAATTCTACCTATTTCTACAAAACCTATTTTCTTATAAAGTTCAAAGGCTCTTTCGTTCATTTCAAAGCAACCTAACTCAACTCTTTTTACTCCTGCTTCTCTACTTTTCTGCTCTATAAATTCCATTGCTTTTCTTCCTATACCTTTTCCTCTAGCTTCCTCTTCACCAATGACAATTCCAAGCCAAGCTGTTTTCTTATCATTTTTCATAAGATGTGGAAACTCTAAGTCATAATCAACTTCTCCTACAACTTTTCCATTATATTCAATCAGAAATATTTTCTTATTTGAATTTTCGTAATCTTTCCACCTAGATTCCACTGTATTCTCTCTATTTTTTATAAAACTCGGCACAAAAAGATAGGAATCACTCCTACCCATCCATTTTATGATATATTCAAAATCTCTTTTTTCTTTTATCTCTCTAAAATTTATCATCTTATCTCTCCGGATATTCCTTTAAGTTCCAAATTTTTTTTAAATTTCTCTAATACATCTCTTGAATAAACTTTTTCTGAAGCTCCTTCTACCACTTTATATTGCTGTATAAAGACCTTTTTTACACCTTTAAGAGTTTCCGCTATTTCTACAAAGGCTTCCTCATTTATATAAGAAGGATACATTGTAATTCTTATTTCATAAGGGGTTGTACCATTTTTTAAAACATTTAAACTCTCCAAAATATTCTGTTCTGAACAATTTAAATATTTTTCATAATATAAAGTTTTGAAATCCATAGCTATATAATCAAATTTTTCTAAATATTTTTCCAGAAACTTAGGATTTGTTCCATTGGTATCAAGCTTAATCGAAAAATTCTCGCCCATTTGTTCTCTTATTTTATCCACTAAGTTTATAAGTTCAACTCCACTTAAAGTTGCTTCTCCCCCAGTTATACAAATCCCTTCCAAAATGTTTTTTCTACTTACAAGAAATTTTAGAAGTTCTTCCTCTGTAATACTTGTCATAGATTCTTGAGGGTTTATTAACTCTTTATTATGACAATATTCACAAGAAAGATTGCAATAACCTAAAAATATTGTAGCCACTATTTTTTTAGGATAATCAACTGTAGATGTTTTTACTAAACCTAATATTTTCATGCTTTTCAACTCCAAATTAAAACAACTTAAATTATATCATAAACCGTTTTTTTTTTCAATGAAGCATTTAACCTCTTGACACAGCCAATATAATAATATACAATTTCAATGATATAAAAGGAGGGTTTATGCTAAAAAAGATTATAATATTTCTAACTTTTTCAATTTTAACTTTCGCTAATAGCGAGGAAGCCTTAAAAAATGCTTTAGATAGACTTTATGGTAACAATGATAAAATAACTTTTGATATCCGTAGTGCTAAGGCCTTATTTCAACCTGAGGAAAAAATAGTAACTATCCAATACAAAGATGGTGAAAAAAGTGGTTATACATCAGTAGCTGCTGTTGGTGGAGAGTATTCTTGCTATGTAACACTGTTTAAAGGATATGAATATGCAATCGTCGGTGCAGGCGATAATACAGTTCTTGATGTTGACATGTTTATCTATGATCCTCTAGGAAATACTGTTGCCTATGATAGAAATCCTGACCCTACTGCTTTTGCTCTACTTCCAAAAGAGTTTGCTGTAAGTAGCACTGCAAAAGTTGATAAGAGTGTAGCAGGTACAGATATTACTATTAGACCTCTTGAAACTCAAAAATACATGGTAAAACTAAAACTAAGAAATAGTAATGCTGATAAAAGTTCATTAGCATTTTTAGTTGCTACTAAATGGCTTAAACAATAATTTTTACATTAAAAAGAGGTCAAATTCTATTAAGAATTGACCTCTTTTTTTATCTTAATTTTCTTCTTGTTCTTCTTCACCCATATGCTGTCCAACAATATCATGTACATGGACTTTATCCAAAATCTCTAAGTTTTGAACTGTAGATGCAAATTCAATGGCACTTTCTGAATATTCTCCAAGAGTTACATAGATTCCATGATCAATTTTATTATCATTCATTTTATCCATAAATTTCTGTAAATCTCTTGGGCTAATTTCTTCACTTCTTGTTATCAAAAAAAGATATTTTGTTTTTGTATGACTCATAGAATATTTATCACTAATAACTGCTGCAAATATTTTACTAGTTTCTTCTATTTGATAATTGAATAGCATTCCCATTTTATCTATCATTTTTTTAGCCATTTCTATAAATTCTTCGTGATTTATTTCAGCAAAATCTATCTCATTTAAAATAGCTTTAAACTCGTCTGGATTCAAGAACTTCATTAAATTCTTAACTCTATCTTCCACATCTTTGTATCTAGCATTTTTTTCTTTAATGTTTTTATAAAGCTCAAGAGCTTCCTCATATCTCTCTTTAATCTCATAAATATTAGCTAGACTGTATTCTAAATTTATTTTTATATCGCCAAAAAATTGTGGCTTTTCATTCAGCATTTTTTCAAGTATAAACTCTGCTCTTTCAAGATTTTGAATTTTTAAAAAGTATTCTGAAAGGACTCTGTAATAAAGATTTTCTTTACCTTCAATATTTTTTATCATTTCAAATTCTTTAGCAGCATCTTCCAGTTGATCTTCTGCATAGAATATTTCTCCCAATCTAAATCTCGCTTGATCATTTTGATCGTCAATTTCCAGAATTTTCTTCAAATGAAATCTAGCCTTTGTAAAACTTTTTTCTTTAATATGAAGCTCAGCAAGTTCCATACGGCATTCTATACTGTTTCTATCATATTTCAGAACTTCATTAAACATTTTATTAGCTCTTCTTTCTTTATCCATTACCAAATATATCTTCCCTAGATAAAAATAAACATCTACATTTTGTTTGTTATATTTAAGAGCTTTTCCTGCTGTTGCTATAGCTTTATTGTAATTTTTTTCATCAAAATAAATTTTTACCATTTGTCCATAAGCTCTAGATTTTTCTACATTATTTGAAGCACTAGAAAGAGTTATTCCCACATTTTCTTTAAGGGCATTTTGAACTTCTCCTCTTTCCAAATATATTTTTGCAAGGAACTCTTTTGCTTTTATATCATTTTTTTTAGTCTTAACATAGCTTCTTAGCTTATCAAGAGCTTCCTCTTCGTGACCTTTCTTATAAAGTTCCATAGCATCTATAAATACAACTTTTCTTCCAAAATATATGAAAGTAGTTATAATTATAAGTAAAAAAGCTATTATTGCTAACATCAAAAAAAATAGTATATTCATAATTAACCCCTTAAATCTTTTCGTATTTAAATAAAAAGTTGTCTAATTTATAAAATTTAAGCTCATTTATTTCTTTTCCCAAAATAAGAAACTTAACTCTTTCTATTTTATTTATTCCTACAAAACTATTAACTATAGAATAAGTAAAATATAATTCATGCTCTTTTGTTATAAAATATCTCCTAAAATCCATATTAAAATCGATATAAAGAGCTCCATTATCAAAATAAACATTTTCAATTTCCAAATATTCTGACATGAATTCTAAACTTTTGTCTTCAGTATAGTATATCTTATTTTCAGTCTTTTCTTTTATTATTTTTAAAATACTGTTTAATTTATCTCTCAAATCTTTTTCTTCTTTAATCTTTTCCTTTGATACCAACATTTTATTCAAGGTTTCATTAGGATAATAAATCGTGATTTCTTCATAATTTTCAGGTATAGGTTTTTGAGTTCTTTTTATTTCCAATTCATATTTAATTTTTCTTTCAGATTTTTCTATATCTCTTCTTAATTTTTCATTATATAGATAGCTTGTAAGAAAAAATATAAGTAGGAAACTAAAGTTTAGCACTCTTCTCAAAACTATTCACCTCTATTTTAGATAAGCTCTTATTCCTTTACTAACTGAAACAGCCATGTTTTTTTGGTTATCTGGGTCAGCTAATTTTGCTGCTTCATCATCATTACTTACAAATCCTAACTCTATAAGAACAGCAGGAACTTCACTTCCTCTAAGTACTGCGAAATTCGCTCCATGAACTCCTCTATTTTTAAACCCCGTTACGTTTGCTACTCCATCCACTATAAGTCTAGCCAGTCTTGTTGACCTTTCTTGATTTTGCTTATAAATTATATCACCTACAAGAAACTCAACTGCACTTTCTTTTATTCCAAATTTTTTATCAACAGCATTCTCAAAGTCTGCTACTGCTTTAGCATAAGTTGATGGATTTTTTGAGAAATAAAAGACTTCTGTTCCATTGGCTGCCTTATTGACATTAGCATTTATATGAATACTTACAAAAAGTACAGCTTTTTTCCCATTGGAAAATTCACTTCTACCACCTAGTGATATAAATGTATCATCTTCCCTTGTATAGTATATATTAAAATCTTTCTCCAGTTCTTTTCCTAACAATTTTATCATTTGAAGATTTATATCTTTCTCTTTATAACTACCATTTACTGCTCCTGAATCTTGCCCACCATGACCAGCATCGAGAACAATTATCGGCTTCATTTTTTCTTCTTTATTCATATTTATTACCAGTCTAGATGGTGTTTTTAGGGTAAATATACTATAACTTACTCCCTCTTTAAAAGTAATAAAAAAATTACTTTTCCCATTAAACTCCATTGACTCAATTTTTTCTATAACTTCATCATTTTTTTCTATAGCTGCTTCTATTGATTTCCCTAATTTACTGTTATCAATCTCCAAAAATAAAAGTCTAGTATCCTTGTCGTACATACTCATATATACTGGTACTGCATTATTTGCTATATCAAACACTATTTGTTGAGGTGCTTCATTGAATCTTATTCCCTCGATTAAACTAGACGCAAAAATAAAATTTGCCATTATTAAAAATATAAAAATTATTTTCTTCATTATACTCTCTTTCTCCAACTTTAAAAAAGCGACAATAAATTGCCGCTCTAGTTAATGTTTATTTAATAACTTGGGCTATAGCTTTCTTTTTGTATTGAAGTCTAATCCCTTTATCCACTTTTATTTCTACTGTATCTTCTTGAACAGATGCTATCTCTCCAACAAGCCCACCAACAGTAACTACTTTGTCACCCTCTTTTAAACTTGTTATCATATCTTTTTGTTTTTTTGATATTTTTTTTCTTTGCATACTATCCCATATCATAAATCCAATAAGAATAACTGGTATTAAAAGTGTAAAACCGCCAAAGGCTGCTACCGATTTTGTATTAGCTGCTTGTGGTGCTGCTGTAGCTATAAAATTATATAACATTTTTTTCCTCCTAAGCGAAATATTTATAAGTATAACATATCCTATTCTCTCTTGACAAGTTTATACTAAAAAAAATAAGAGTTTCTATATTTTAAACTCAACAAAATCTTTGTATTCTCTCAACTTAATGACATTGTTATATTACTTCATTTAATAACTAGTATTCTTAAAATTTCCAAGCTAAAACTCTGCTTATTTTTTGTCCTTGGCTCATTTCCAACACTTTTACTTCTTTGGCTCCAAGCTTTTCCAATAATTTTCCTAGAGGTTTAATATTATCTTTATCTGAAACAAGCGAAGTAAACCAATTTACTTGAGAAGAAAATTTTACACTTTCTTTTGCCATTTTCTTTAGAAATAGCAATTCTCCACCATTGCACCATAATTCAGCTTTTTGTCCTCCAAAATTAAATCCTTTTTTTATTTCTTTATTCCCTTTATTAAGATTACTGACTTTTCTTTCATTTGCTTTTATAGCCGCTTCCAAAGAAGAATGAAAAGGTGGGTTACACATTGTTAAGTCAAATCTATCTGTTTTATCTATTATTCCTTCAAAAATATTATCTCTGTTTTTTTGAAGTTTCAAAATGATTTTATCTTTCAAATTTTTATTTGCATCTATTATCTTCTGAGCGTTTTCTATTGATTTTGAATCTATATCAGAAGCTAAAAAATTCCAGCCATAGCTTTGACTCCCAATAATTGGATATATACAATTTGCTCCTGTTCCAATGTCCAAGACTTTTACATTGTCTTTTTTCTCCAAAAGTTCTGCTATATAATGAATATAATCAGCTCTTCCCGGAATTGGTGGAACCAAAAAACTTTTGGGAATATCCCAGTTATCTATATTATAAAATGTTTTCAGTAAAGCTTTATTTAACAAGATGACTGCTTCATTATCACTAAAATCTATTGTATCTTCTCCTCTAGGATTTTTTCTTATATATTCTTTTAATTGAGGTATGTTTTTACTTAAAACCTCAAAATCATATTTCCCTTTATGTGGATTATTTGGGTGTAACTCCCCTTTTTTATTTGTATTTTTCAAATTGTTGCTCCTTAAATATTAATATTAACAACTCAATTCGCCATAATATATATATATATTATAAATTATTTTAAATTTCTAAATCCAGTAGTTCTAAATTCATTTCCAGTTATTTCAGTTGAAATTTCATTAATAAATTGGTGTAATGATTTTTCAATAAATTCAGATAGTAACCAATTTTGTTGTTGATTTAAATGTTTAAATAGTTTTTCTGGTTCATATCTACTCAACTCACTAAGTCTATGCATAACTGCAAACATTATAACCAAAGAAGGTTTATCTATTATTGACATTGTAGTAGTTGGTTTTCTTTTTATATACCACAAATCTTTATCTGCTGAAATATAATAAAATTCTTTTCTATACTTATTATGATACTTCCCTAAATTTTCTAAACTTTTTTTATTATCACTTAATATCCAATTAAATCTGTTTTTTAATCTAAAATTTTGTTTTTGATGATTATATTCAAAAATATCTCTCATTTTTTTCTTTAAATTACTATCAACTATGACATCTACTTCAAATTCTATCCATGCCTCTTTAGAGTTTTACTTTTTTATAAAAGAAATATTTTTAACTGGAATAAATAAATCTTTCGCTGTTCTAAAAGTATGAATAAAAGCTCTATGTATAAATGACAAATTATACATCAAATCTTTCATATTATATTCCTCTTCATTTATAATATTTATATTTAAGCATTTTGATAAAGCTGGTAATATTCCACTCGATTTAAATTTTATTTTTTCGTTAATTAAAGCAATTTGACCCTTTTTAGAATATCCAGTAACTCCATGACTATCATTAAAATGTATATTTTTTACTAAAAGTAAAGCTTTAGTTGCATTCAAAAAACAATAATATGAAGTTAAAGGAGATGATAAAATAGGAAGCAACTTACTTGCGTTATAAAAATATTTAGCTTGCTCCCAAAAAAATAATGCTTCTTTATAAGAATTTCTTTTCAACCACATATCAACATAATTCCAAGTCGAATCAGTTAGTACAGACTTTTCACTATATTGTGGAAAGTTATTTGCCTTATGTATTTTTATTTTTTTACCCTTTATTTTAAGATTTTCTTCCATTTAAACATCTCCTAAAATTATCTGTAATTACCTCATTATAATTGTATATGCAATTATAATCCTATTTTCTATTTTTTATTCTTTTCATACATACTATATTACCAAATTTTCTTCAATTATAAAACTAAAATATTAACTTTTAATAAACAAAAACCCTGATTTCTCAGGGTTTCTATAATATTACATATTATCTTTAATTTTTTTAGCTATATCTTTTGCAGTAAGGTTGAATTTTTCTAACATCTCTTCTCCTTTTCCGCTTTCTCCAAATCTATCCATTACACCCATTCTGATTACTTTTGTTGGACAGTTTTCTGATACATATTCAGCTACTGCTCCTCCAAGTCCTCCGATTATTGAATGTTCTTCTGCTGTTACTATGAATTTAGTTTCAGCTGAAGCTTTTTTAAGGATTTCTCCGTCAAGTGGTTTGATTGTTCCGAAGTTAAGAACTCTTACTGAGATTCCTTCTTCTTTTAACATTTTTGCTGCTTCCATAGCTTCTTGCACTAGAAGTCCTGTTGCTGCTACTGTTACATCTGTTCCTTCTACCACTGTGTTTGCTTTTCCTATTTTGAAATCATATGAAT
>JAGNSM010000235.1 GCA_017988045.1 Fusobacteriaceae bacterium | reverse complement strand
TGCTCTTAAGGAAATCATTTTGACTGATAAAGATTTGGTAACTCAAAAGTTATTAGTACAAATGATGAAAGATAGAAAAACCAGTCATTTGATATAATAATTTATGAGCGAGGATTTTAAGCCACACCTTTTTATAAAAAATATCCATACTTCACAAAGTTTTACTACCCCTCAATCTGGCGGTGGTTCAATAGTTAATTTACCTGGTAGAAATAGAAACGAGCATGCTAATGCTTTACTACATTCTTTATCCCAAATTTGGGATGCCTATGAACAAGAAGCAAGTTTGAGAGTAGAAAAAGGCTTACCTGTAAAAGATGGAGAATATTTAACCTTTAAAAGTGCTGAAAATAATAATTTAAAAATTGAATCATTAGATTCAAGTGGCGCTATTTTATTAAATGTCAATACAGATAAAGACACGAATCAACAAATAGCAACAGTTTATATCCCTGAAAATAAAAAGGAAAAACTTACTAAAAAAGTCGAAAATTACCGTAACGAAGATAAAAATGGTAAACCTCAAAATCAAGAACTTGTTGAAAAAATTGATGTAATTAGCAGAACATCTGTTGAGAATTTATGGAGTAGCCCAATTGAAAGTTTACCTCGATTAGAAGCAGTATGGTGTGAAATTTGGTTAGCTACTGAAGGATTAAATATAGAAACAATAATACCTAATTTAAAGGGAGTTTGTGCACTTTTTGATATTGAAATTTTAGAAAGTATTTTAAAGTTTCCTCAAAGATCAATATTAATTATTAAAGCGAATTATGCTCAGTTGAGTGAATTAATCACTTCATTCGGATTAATTGCAGAAATACGAAAAACAGAAGAGTTAAATAGTTTTTGGCTGAATCAAAACATAACTGAAAACAACGATTGGATTGAAGAGGCTTTAAATTTAGTAGATTTTACAAAAACTAATAATTTTATTTCAATTCTAGATTCAGGTATAAATAATGGACATAGACTTATTGAGCCTATTTTAGACGAAGTTAATAGACTTACAGTAGAACCAGGGTGGGGTGTCAATGATAGTATGGGACACGGAACTAGTATGGCAGGTATTGCAATTTATGGTAACTTGAATGCTATTCTTGAAAATAAAAAACCACTTGAAATTCATCATCAAATAGAATCAGTAAAAATTTTACATCCTAATTTGCCAAATGAACAAAATAAATACCCTTTAATTACTTTAGAAGCTGTTAATAGAGCTATTATTAACAATCCAAATGCAAAAAGGATTTTTTGTATGGCGGTTACTACTGATTTTCAGGTAGATTTTGGAAAACCTTCAGCATATTCTTCAGTTTTAGATAGTATTATTTTTGGAGAAGATATTAACGATAAAAAAATATTTCTAGTTAGCGCTGGTAATGTTCGAGGAGAACATAATTGGAAAAATTATCCAGTAAGTAATTTAAATCTTTCTGTAGAAAGTCCAGCACAATCATGGAATGCTATAAGTATAGGAGCTTACACTGAAAAAATATTACCTGATGCAGCAACTGTTGCAAATAAGTTTGAATTGTCACCATTCAGCACTACTTCAAGTTCTTGGGATTCTAATTGGCCAATAAAGCCAGAAGTTGTTTTTGAAGGAGGTAATTTAATTCGTCTAGAAAATGGTGATGTTGAAGGCCATGATGATTTAGAAGTATTAACAACATCAAGAAATTCTATTAGACATCATTTTACAACAATGAATGCAACAAGTGCAGCAACTGCATTTGCAGCTTATTTTCTAGCAAAACTCAGAGATTCATATCCAAATGCTTGGGTAGAAACTTTGAGAGCTTTAATGATTCACTCTGCAAGTTGGTCGGAAGAAATGATTGCTCAATTTCAAATCGACACTAATAAGGTAGGTGATGTATTAAGATTACTTAAAATTGTAGGTTATGGTATTCCTAATCTTCAAAAGGCTATAGAATGTAAATCGAATTATTTGACATTCATTTCTGAACAAATTATCAAACCCTATAAACTAGATGATGGTGAAATAAAAACCAATGAAATCCATTATTATGAATTTCCTTGGCCTAAAGAAATTTTAGAAAGTCTTGGGGAAACAAATGTTACATTAAGAGTAACCTTATCATATTTCATTGAGCCAAATCCAGGGGATAGAGGTTATACAACTAAATATGCATATCAATCAACTGCTTTGAAATTCTCTCTAATAAATTCTGGTGAAGATTTTGATAATTTTAAAATAAGGACTAATAAAATAAATCAAGACAATTTAAAAGAGAACTTAGGTGTAGATAAATTGGATTCAGGTGAATATGACAAAAATACAGGAAGTAGTAGATGGGCTCTTGGTGCTGATACTGTCTTTAAAGGATCGATACATAGTAATTATTGGAATGGTTCAGCTGTAGAAATAGCTTCATGCAATAAATTAGCAGTATTCCCATTAGCTTCTGGATGGTGGAAACAATTGAAAAAACAAGAGAAACATGATTCTCAATTACGTTATTCTCTAATAGTATCCATAGAAACACCTGAAAATACGACTGATATTTATACACCAATAGCTACCCAAGTAGCTGTTGAGAATTTAATTGAATTATAATATTTCTTTTTATTTTAATTTATAATTGTATCAAAGTTGATTAATTATCTCATTCAGCTGCACAAAAATTGCTCCTAGTCCAAGTATTCCTAGCATTAATTCTTTGTTTGCTTCATTTCGCTAATTTTTTATAACTTTAAAATTGTAAACTTTTTTAATTTAATAACTTATGAAAATTGAAATCCTTATAACAGAAGACAGATACAATAACAATACTAGCTCATTCGGTTCTTCTTTTGCCAAATTAATCAATAACGAATCTAACTTAAAAAGTTTAATGCAGGAAAACCCTAACGAAATTGCAACACTTATAAAGTATGAATTTAATGAAGG
>JAGNSM010000234.1 GCA_017988045.1 Fusobacteriaceae bacterium | reverse complement strand
ATAATCCTTAACTTAGCATTACTATTAACAAAATAACTGAACAAATATAAATAATACTTTTCAAATTAACCACCCCAATTTTCTCTTTACATCTAATTGTAAAGATTAATCTGTCTTAAAAATTATATACGCATTTTTATTTGTTTTCCTTTCAATTTTTTTTAAAATAATGTAAAATATTTTTGGAGGTTTTATGACTAAAAAAATATTTAAAATTATATTGAATTTAATAATCTTTATTACAGCAAGTTTCTTATTTGATTTAGCCCTACATTATTTTTCAAATCTAAAAATAAATAGAATTTTAATTATTCACGGCACTTTATATTTTGCTTATGGAGCATTTTCTTTACTATCTCTTTTTATTTTTGACTCTGCAAGTACATATGCAAAACTTCATGGGAAAGAGACTTTTTTCCCACTTCCTAAAAAAACAAAAAATATAGATATTCTATTTTCTATTGTTGCTGGGCTTAGTTTAATTACATTAGAGGCTCTTTTTCACTAAATTAATTAATTATCTTTGTTGACTTTCTTCCTAAGTTGTAGTAATTTAGTCTTATAGATATTTTTTGGAGGAGGCTAAAATGGTGTTAAGTAATCAAACAAAACAGCTTATTCTCGAAAACAATAAAATTATTATTAATGATACTACAGGTCATCTGTCACCTTTTATTTCTAAAATTGATGACTTGACTAGTATAGAAATTTTTTTACCTGAAGATATTTTGGATAATACAAAAGATGTTTATGTATTATTTAAGACTTCTTTGGAAAAAAGAAATCTAATCGATATTAATAGTGCAAAAAGTTTTCGAAATTGTTACTCAGAAAAATTCATTGATTTTATTGAAAAGCTTGATGAATTTGCTGATTATTTTCCAAATGTTAATATTGAAAAAAAGTACTATACTTTCACTAATAAAGCAAAAAAATCTAAAAAATCTTTCTTATTTATCTCAATTTTTGCTTTAATATTTGGTTCCTTATTATCATTTATAATATAAATCCCATTACTGGGATTTTTTTATTTATAGGAAATTAAAAAAATCCTTTTTAAATTGAATAACAACTTAAAAAGGATTCATTAAAGTAAGTATTTTATTTAGTTTTAAAGTAGTCTAAATCATTTTTCAATTCTTTTGCTAAATTAAATAATTTATCAACTAGGAGTAACTTATCTTCTAATAAAGCTTTTATGTTTTCAGAAATATCAGTTGTTTCTACACATAGAGCTTCTATATCAGTTGAACTATCTGCTATTGTACTTATAGCTTGTGTAACTTCTTGAGATGCTACACCCTGTTCTTTCGACGAATTAGCTATTTCATAAATATCTTCATTGTTTTTGTTTGTTAATTCTGTGATTTTTAGCATGTTATCTCTTGCAGTTTCAGATAATTGATAACCAACTGCTACTTTTCCTTTTATTCCTTCTCCACCATCTTTTACTGCTTCTACCTTACTTTGAATAGTGCCTACCAATGCAGATATTTTTCCTGTTTCTCTATTAGTTTGCTCAGCAAGTTTTCTGATTTCATCAGCAACTACTGCAAATCCTTTTCCTGCTTCTCCTGCACGAGCAGCTTCTATAGCAGCATTTAGAGCTAAAAGATTAGTTTGTCCTGCAATTCCAGTAATAGCTGTAAGGATTTGTCCAATATCATCTGATACATGTTTTAATCCTTCAATTTCAGTATTAGTCATATTTACACTGCTATTAATTTCATGCATACTTTCACTCATATTATTTATCTTTTCAAAACTTTCATTTGATAGTGACAGAGTATTTTTGAATCCAGCAACAGTATTATCAATATAAGTATTCATAGTTTGTAGAGTTGCTGCAATCTCTTCTAAAGCAGCTAAAGATTCTTCAGAAGAAGCCGTTTGATTACGAACATTATCAAGTACTTTCGTTATATGGTTATTTAGTTGGATAATTCCACTACTTGAAGAACTTCCGTTCATAATGTGATTCATAGTTGTATTTAAGTCATCCATTTCATTTTGAACATTGTCACTAAGAACTTTAGCTTTATCTAAACTTTTAGCTATACTTTCAAAAAATCCATTTATTTTTTCACTAATTAGACCTAATTCATTATTAGAATGATAATTTATTCTAAAACTTAAGTCTCCTTCAGAACCTTTTTCCAAAACTTCAAGTATTTTTTTAATTGCATTTGAAACTTTGTTGAAAATAAAGTAATTGTAAGACTTATTAGAATTATAATTACTATACTCTTTCCAAGAGCTAATAAAATATTGAATTTGAATACTTTTGACTTTTCTATCTCTTTTAATCTAACATCTTCGTCAATTTGGTCAATGTAGAAACCAGTTCCTATTACCCAACCCCAAGGTTTAAATAATTTAGTATGACCTAATTTTGGAAATAATCCTTCTTTATTAAGTTTATTAAAATAATAAGTTACATAGGTATCATCGCTCTGTTTTGCTCCATCTACCATTTCTTTTACCATTGCTTTACCATTTTTATCTACTGTTGCAGCTCTACTTGTCCCTTCTACCTTCTTGTTAGTAGGCAATAAAACATTTACATAATCAACTGTATCTATCCAGAAATAATTGTTTTCTGCATAACGAAGCTTGTCAATATGCTCTTTTGCTAGAGCCTTTGCTTCATCTACGGTTAACTCACCTTTTTGAGCTTTTTCGTTATAAAATTCCATAATACCAAATGGAACTGCTACCAAATCATTTAGAGTTGTCTTAGCTTTTTCCATTTCTGATTCTCTTATTGCTACTAGTTCATTTTTTAATGATTTAGATTCTCTATAGAAAGATATCCCTAAATCTCCTAAAATAACTAGTATTACCAATGAAATAACTGGAATAATAATTTGTAGTTTTAATGAGCCTCTTTTTTTCATTTTATTTCCTCCTGTGCAAATGT
>JAGNSM010000085.1 GCA_017988045.1 Fusobacteriaceae bacterium | reverse complement strand
AAGTAAATCTACACCTACTTCTTGAAGTTTTTCTGCAATATATTTTGCATTCGTGTTTAATATTTCACCCATTAATAATTCTGTTCCTATACATATAATTTCTGCTCTCATTACTACCTCTTTTCTAAATTTAATTAATACTAAATATAGCTGTAGTGTACCCAGCTATATTTAACTTACCATTTTCTATATCATGTAATGATAGTATTTTATAATAATTTATTTTTTTTACTAAATCAACATTTATATTTTCTGAAGACATATTATGTATTATGATTATTGATTTTTTATTATATGTACGCTCGTAAGCTAATATTTTAGGGTTATTAAGATCTACAAATTTGTAGTTACCATATTTTAATATCTCATTATTTTTTCTTAAATTAAGTAGTAATTTATAGTGATTATAAAGAGAATTTTTATTTTCATGTTGAATATTATAGTTCTCTATCCCAATTTTATTATTTTTATTATCTATCCAATGTGTTTTTGAATTATCATTTTCATCCCACAAATATGGTTCTCTAATTTCTTCATCGGGCTTGCTACCTTTCATTCCCAATTCTTCACCATAGTATATGAATGGATTTCCAGGTAATGTTAACAATATACTAGATGCTAGTTTTTGTTGCTTTAGATCACTAATTGTATTAGCCAACCTATTTTGGTCATGATTAGTTAAAAATGGTGCATCAATGTAATTTTCTGCTACACTATAGTACTGATTGTATATACTGGACAGTCTCTTTCCAAAGATTTCTCCATCTCCTGATGAAATAGCTTCTATTATTCCTTTTTCTGATATATCAAAATTAAAATTAGAATCAAAAACATTAAAATAACTAGCAGTTTGCGATGTGCTAGACCAAACTTCACCAACTAAATACACATTTGGTTTTACAGACTGCATATTCTTTCTGAATTCATTCCACCATGAAAGATTTTCAGTTTGTGAGTCAATTTTCTCAGGATATTCTCCTTTCCCATAAATATGGTATGCTGCATCTAATCTATAACCATCAATATTACTATTTATTATCCAATATTTGCCAATATCTATTATTTCTTTTCTAACTTTTTTATTACTAAAATTCAAGTCTGGCATACCTTCCCAAAATATTGCATAGTATAATTCTTTATCATTTAATGGTACCCATGATAAGTGACCCATAGAAAATGATTTTAAATTTAGAGATTTATCATCTTTTTTTGATATTCTATAGTATTCCTTATATTTACTATTTACATTATCTTTTATATCCTTAAACCAAGGATGCTCCACACTAGTGTGATTAACAGGTAAGTCTAAAATAATCTTAATACCACGTTTATGAGCTTCTATAACAAGATTCTTCAAATCGTCACTAGTACCATATTCTGGGTCAATTTTATAATAGTCTGTTACATCATATTTGTGGTAACTTGGTGATTTAAATATTGGTGTAAGCCATATTCCTTCTATACCAAGTTCTTTAAGTTTATCTAATTTTAACATTATACCTTTTATATCTCCTATACCATCTCCATTACTATCAGCAAATGACCTCACAAAAATTTCATAGTATACACCTGATTTTTCATTTTTCATTTTTTCGTTATTTATATAATAGGATGTGTCTTTAGACTTACAAGAAATAATAAAAATAAGCATAATCATATAGTATACTATTTTATTATTTTTTATCATAATATCTCTCCTTATAAAATCTTTATTACTACAAACGAACTAGCATTAACTTCTATTTTATCACTCTTCAAAACTTTTTCGTTCAAAATATCCTCTAATAAGTTGATATCTTTAGGTTTATCAAACGTTACTTTATTATTTCCATTATTTATAATTATCAAAATTTTTTCATTTTTCGTTTCTCTAATAAATGATAATAATCTATCATGGATATTCAACCATCTAAATGATCCATATTTCAGTGATTCATACTTTGTTCTCATTCTTACCATTTTCTTAATCATATTATATATTTTCATATCCCACTTACTTTCATCCCATTCCATACATTTCCTGCAGTCAGGGTCATCGCCACCTCCCATTCCTATTTCATCTCCATAATAGATCATCGGAATACCTATAAATGTAAAAAGAAATAAATACGAAATTAAGAACTTTGATTTATTATTTTTACAGATAGTATAAAATCTCTTCATATCGTGTGAATCCAATAGATTTAACATCATACTATTTACTTGATCTGTATTTCTCATCAATAACTCATTTATCTTATATATAAATTCTTCTTTTGTATCCAATTCTGTTGCAAAATATCTTTTTATAACATTCATAAGTGGATAGTTCATTGTAGAATCAAATTGATCACCTCTAAGCCATGCCTCAGGATTATGCCAAATTTCGCCTATAATCACAACCTCTGGATTAATCTTTTTGATTTCATTTCTAAATTTTCTCCAAAAATTATGATCTATTTCATTTGCCACATCTAATCTCCAGCCATCTATTTCATATTCCTCTATCCAGTATTTTGCAACATCTATTAAGTAATTACTTAACTCTTGATTCTCTGTATTTAATTTTGGCATGTACGGATAGAATGCGAACATCTCATACGATCTTATATCTTCATTATTTTTATTTAAATACCAATTCTGCCAGTCCTTTGTAGTTTTAAATTTTGATAAAATTCCTTCTATATCAATTGGTAATTTTTTGACATGAAACCAATCTTTATATTTTGATTTTTCACCTTTTTCACATAGGTCTTTAAATGCAAAAAAATCAATTCCGGAGTGGTTAAATACTGCATCTAAAACTATTTTTATATTATTAGAATGTAACTCTTTAACTAATCTCTTAAATTCATCTTTTGTCCCAAATATTTCATCAATTTCATAATAGTCTATTATATCATATTTATGATTACTATTTGATTTAAAAATAGGTGTTAAGTAAATAACATTAATCGCTAATTCTTTAAAATACGGAATTTTACTTCTAATCCCTTCTATATCACCACCCATAAAATTGTCATTATTTGGTTTAGATCCCCAAGGTTCAACACTTTCTGGGTCATTTGTTATATCTCCATTGTAAAACCTATCAGGAAAAATTTGATAAAAAATCGCATTTTCTACCCAAGATGGCTTAGAATGAATGTCGATTCCATTGATGAATGGGTATTGAAAAAAACATAAGTGTAAATCATCTAAAAAATCTTTATTTTCATGGAACCCAAGCTCCGTAAAATAGTAAATTTTATTATTTTTTATTAACTCAAAAAAGTATGCAACTCTTTTTGTGTCAACCTCTAAATTACTTTCATAATAATCATATGTAAAATCTGACAATATATTTATCATTTCCTTTTTATCGTGCATATGCCATTTATATTTATCACCAAATATAATATTTACTTTATCAAAATCATCTTTTCCTAGTCTTATTCTAACATTAATATTATTGTTACCAATTGAGTACGAGTAGTTTGTTTTTGATAAATGAAATATCGCTGATTTATTCATATATTACGCTCCTTTATTATAACTAAGCCCCCTATATATAGGGGGCTTATACTATTATTCTTTTGATGCTCCTGATGATAAACCTTCTACTATATTTTTTTGTAAAAATACAAATAATAATGTAATAGGTATTGCCACAAGTATTGCTCCAGCAGCAAATAAAGTAAAATTACTGTTATTCATTCCAGATATCCATTCAAATAATCCTACAGCTAATGTTTTTTTCTCTGCACTCCTAAGTATTAGTTTTGGAAAAATAAAATCAAACCATGGTGCAGTAAAATTTACCAATGCTATAAAAACTAGAATAGGTTTAGCAACTGGAATAATTATTTGAAAAAATGTTCTTAATGGTCCTGCTCCATCAACTCTTGCAGCTTCATCCAAACTACCCGGTATTCCATCAAAATATCCTTTTGCTAGCCATGCATTGTATGGAATTTGTCCCGCAACATATACTAATAATAATCCTAAATATGTATCAACTAAATTCAATCTTTTTAAAAATGAATAAATTGCAGTCATTGCCAAAAACGAAGGAAACATCTGCAAAATAAGTACTGTTATCATTGTCTGCTTTTTACCCTTAAATTTATATCTAGAAAATATATAAGCTGTTAATGTTGTTATAATAACTGAAACAATCATATTTATTGTTGCGATTAAAAGTGTATTCATATACCATCTTGGATAATCAGTCGAAAATAGTTCAACATAATGTGAAAAAGTGATACTTTTTGGAAATATGTCTGTTCCGAATATTGATGTTCCTGGTCTAAGCGAGGCAGATACTATCCAAATAACTGGAAATATAACAATTAATGAGATAATGCCTAATAAAAAATACATCATTATAGTTATGAAAATATCAATTAAAGAATAATTTTTTTTCATCATACCACCGCCTCTTGATTAAATGTTTTAGATCTAGCAAATGTTAATAATGAAATTGTTGCAACAAATAAAAATATAAATATTGTTATTGTCGCAGCTAAACTGTATAAGCTATTATCTATTGTTAATTTGTATATCCATGATACTAATATATCTGTCTGACCTGCATACCTAAGTTTACCATCAGCTGGATTACCATTCGTTAATAAATATATAGCTCCAAAATTATTAAAATTAAATGCAAATGTCAATATCATCGTAGAACCTAATTGCAACCATAACATTGGAAAAGTTATATTTTTGAATTGCTGCCATTTGTTTGCACCATCTATGTCTGATGCTTCATATAATGAACTTGATATATTTGTTAATGCTCCTGCTATTAAAACCATAAAATAAGGCGCTCCTACCCAAGTGTTAACAAGTATTGCAACAGTTCTAGCATAAGTTGCATCTGTTAAAAATGGTATATTACTATGTAAAAAAACATTAATAGGACCCATTCCATTAAATATCAATCTAAATACTAGTAATGATACAAATGATGGAATAGCATAAGGTAATATAAATATACCTCTCCATAAACCTTTAAATTTTATTCTCTTACTATTTGTCAAAAGTGCTAATAATAGCCCAGCAGCAAAATTAAAAACTGTTGTTAAAATTGCCCAAACTAAAGTCCATCCAGCTACATGAAAGAATGTGTATCGTAATTCTTTTTGTTTTAAAATATTCTCAAAATTACGGAATCCTACCCAGTCAAATAAATTTTTTGGTGGTAAATGATCAGGACCAGAGTAATTCGTAAAAGCTATCAATATGGTTAGAAGCATAGGAAAAAAAACTATAAAAACAATCCCAAGTGCTCCAGGTGTTAAAAAAACTGGTACAAATGCTTCATCTGCGGCAAATTCATAATATTCCTTACCACTTGGTAAAGAATTTCCGTCATCAAGAAATTTTCCTAATCTAATAGAATCCTTCATATTAAAAATATAAAATACTATAAACATAGATAATATTATCAAAAATAGCGATCCATTAACTATATAATCTAATGAATTATCCCCAGGAGTAGTTTTAAATAAAGTTCTGACTTCAGGTTTTTCACCAAGTGTAATAAATTTATACATAACACCACTACTTAAACCTGACAAGAGAATCACTCCAAATAATACATGTATCATCATGAAAGTGATTGCCTTTATATAATGCTTAGACAGTAACTGTCCTAATCCTGGGAGAAGCGCTGAAGCTATAAGGTTCCTTTTTTCTTTTTTCATTACGCTTTCCCACTTTCTATTTCATTTCTATTTTGTTGCTGCCATTTGATCTTTTATTGTTTTAACTGCCCTATCTAGCGATTCTTTTGCTGCTACTTTTCCTGACCAAGCGTCATTTAATGCTGCTCCCATAGGTACCCATACTGCTCCCATTTGAGGAATTGATGGCATAGGTTCAGCAACGGCTATTTGTGCCAAGAATGCTTTAGAGATATCATCTGTTGGTTCAAATGATTTTAATGGTGGTATTTGACCTGTCATTTCAAATCTTTTTGATAACATTTCTTTTGATGTAGCAAACTGTATAAATAAAGCTGCTGCTTGTGGATATTTGCTTGTTGAATTAATTCCTAAAATTCTTACCCCAGAGAATGATTTTGGCACTTGACCTGCGATTGTAGGAAGTGGTGCTACAGCATATTTTACTTTTGTATCTTTTAAATCTCCTAAAAACCAAGGTCCATTAATAACTGCTGCAACTTTACCCTCATTAAACAATGCTTTTATAACATTTCCATTTGCATCTTCTGCCTTATCCACAGAAATTGCTTTTAGAGCTAACATTGCTTCTAAGCCTTTTATTGCACCCTCATTATTTAAACCTATATCATTAGCCTCTGTTCCATTTTTAAACACATACCCACCATTTGATGATAAAAATGCATATGAGAAATAGAAATTTGCTGGTTCAAATAATATTCCGAATTTTTGAGAGCCTTTATCTGTCATTGGTTTTGTTTTCTCAATTAATTCTTCAAATGATTTTGGAGCTTCTGGTAATAAATCTTTATTATAAAATAATGCATATGTTTCCATAGCTAATGGAGCTCCATAAAATTTACCATCAGGAGTTTTTGATCCACTTACTGCTCCTGGAAAAAAGTTAGATTCAATATTTTCTGTCAATCCAGGTATATCATTTAAAGAAAATAATAACCCGGCACTTGCTGCTGCTCCCATATTGTCATGAGGAAATACAACTAAATCAGCTGCTCCTGCTGATGTTTTTCCTTCTTCTTGTAGTTTCTTAACTGTATCTGGAGCTTCTACGTTTTCATATGTTACTTTTACACCATATTTTGCTTCAAATTCTTTTGCAACATACTCCATCCAATCTTTTTCTTTACCTTTTGATTCCCATACTTTTAAAGTTGCTCCTGCTTCAGGTTTTAATTCAGTAACTGCTGTTGTAGATTTTTCATCAGTTTTTGGTGCTTCTTCTTTTTTACCACAAGAAAATACAACCGCTAAAACTGAAAGAAATAACAATATCTTTTTCATTAATATACCTCCTGATTTTATTTGAAATATCTATTCATTAAAAGACTGCCAACCAGTGTCAACAGTAATAACTATTTTACAATTATACTAGAACCAAACTTCTGCCTGGAATCCAAAGTTAACTCCACTTTGTTCAGCTTTACCATCATTATTAGTTCTTATATATTTGTCATCCCCAAATCCTTGACCATAAGTTACAAATGCTCTTAATTCAGGTCTTCCCCAGAAATTAGATGTATCTAATTTTATTGTTGGTGCTATAGTGAATTTGAATAATCCAGCATCTAAAGATTCTTCACCTTTTTCTTTTGCCATCACATAGTCAAGACCTGCTTCATACTGCATAGCAAAGTGTTTTGTTATTGGGTTTACTAATCTTACTCCAGTTGTTATCCAATGTCTAGAAACATCTTCTCCAGAATAATTATTATCATATCTATATCCAAATTCTGGCATTATTTGTAGATTATCTGTTAAATTAGATTGCCCAAATGTCAATAAGTTAACTGAAAGTGTGTCCTCTCTTTCACCTCCCCATGCAGCTGATCCTCCTAAACCATCACCCGCACCAAGACCATATCCAAGTTGTAAAACTACTTTAGACCATCCTTGTTGCGAACCATAGAATCCTGGTAAATTATAATTAACAGCACCTTGTGCTCCCCAAACTGCAGATTCTTCAAGTTTATTACCGTAGTAATCTTTATCTGCATCACTCATATAATGTGTGGCTGCCTCAAAAGACCAAGGTCCTGTAAAATATTTCCCATGTAGAGTATACTCATTTCTTGACACTTTATCAGTTTTAGACATATTTTCGAAATCTAATGGTGTTGTTCCAATTAAAGCTAAGTCTAACGAACCATTTCCTAATTTAATTCCTTGAACCCCAGCACCTGTTCCAGAAAAATCTTTAAAATAGTAATCGTTTATATGTATATCTTCTCTTGCATAAAATCTTTTACCTATCCAATATGTTGGTCCACCTAAAGGAGTTATATCTGCATAAACTTGTCTCGTTGCAATATCGATTTCTGACCAACTATTCCAATTCTCTGTACCAAATGCTAACATATAGTGAAATGATCCTTTCGCATCCCCTACATTAAAGTTTTTTACTAGCTCAGCTTCGGCATAAGTATCAGATTCATTCCCTAATCTATACTTTTTAGGTGCCTTTTGAAATGCAGAACCTTTATCTCCTTCTTGATCAATTAACATTCCAGCTCTAGCATAACCATGGAATTCAAAACCATCTGCTAAACTTGTTACTACATTTGCAGTTGATTTTTTTTCCATATCAACTTTTGTTTGTGCTAATTCTTTTTCTAATCTTGATACTCTTTCTTCCAATGTTTCAGAATTTGCAGCAACAGAAACTAATAAAAATGCAGCAATTAATGTACCTAATTTTCTTTTCATAATACTTCCTCCTAAAATTTTGTTATTAACTATTTATAGTATACCTTTATTTACAGTATTGTCAATACTTTCAGACGTTCTTTTTATTCGAACATTTTTTCATTTTTTTAAAATTTCATAATTTATGATTTTTCTTATTATAAATACCAAAGTCCCTTTTTTTAATGTTTATTATAAGATTTTTATTTATTAATTTGCTTTAATGAAAAGCATAAATGTTCTTTTCTTTCGAACATATAAATATTTTTTACTAATAGCCAATGACAATGGCTATTATTAGAAAACAAAGTATTATGAATCAGGTTAAAGAAGAAAATAGCAAGACAAAAAGTATCTCTAGTAGGGGTACCGCCAACATTTCGGAAATTTTGTACGCTAAGCTATATTTTCATCTAAAAAAGCCAAAAACCTGTACGTTAAGGATTTGGCTTTTAAAATTTAACTTGTATAAAGTACTAAAAACGAACGTTT
>JAGNSM010000233.1 GCA_017988045.1 Fusobacteriaceae bacterium | reverse complement strand
AGGGGTAGCTCCGTTTTTTCCGAAAAAAGTCACCAAATATACGTTTTCATCAACAAAATAGGGACTCATAGAAAATTATTTAATGAGTCTCTACTTTTAATGGCCGTAAGCCATCTTCAGTATTGATTTCTTTTTCTTCAAAAATATATTTTCCTAGGAAATTTATATGCTGTGTCCCAAGTGGGCTAACTTTTTGAAATTCTTTTGAATCAAACCACTCTTCATTTTTTATCACCTTATAAACCTTCTCCAAATATCTAGAATTCCATACAATTAATGAACTTAATAAAATATTTAGACAGCTGACTTTTTCAAGTTGCTTTTCTAAAGAATTTTCATTAAGCCTTCCATATTTTCCAAAAAATATTAATCTTGCGACTGAATTTATAGATTCTCCCTTATTTAAGACTTTCTGTACTTCTTTTCGAAGAATTTCATTTGTATAATAATTCAATATATATTTGGTTTTCAGGATTCTACCAATTTCTTTCAGTCCTTTAGCTACTCCGTTATCTCTATTATATGAGTTTATTTTTTGAAGAATTAATGAAGCTCTTACTTTCCCACATTTTATGGATTCGACTAATCTCATGACTTCAAAATAGTTTTCAGATATTATTTTTTCATTGATTTTTTTAAACTTGATATCATTTATTTCCATGTTTTCAAAAGCATAAAGTTGTTGCTGATTCAAATTTTTTATCCTGGGATTAAAATTAAAATCTAGAAGATGAGTTAAAGCGAACATTTGTTCAGTATAACCGGCCGTGTCTGTTGAATGGTCATAAATTTCAAGATCAGTATCATGATAAAGCAATCCGTCCAGTACATGATTACTATCTCTTCCTTCAAGCATTTGAACATAATAAGGAGTATACTGGTCACTTATATGTCTATAAATTCCTCCACCCTTGTTTCCATAATGAGAGTTATAATCAGAATATATTGTTTTTGACGTGATCGGAACTCTCATTCCATCTGAAGAAGAGTTTGATCCACTACCCCAATTTTGGACTATTTCTAAAGAGTGATGATAGTTTACTAATTTCTTTTGTGCATTAAATAAATTATCATAGTTGAAATAAAATTCATTATATCTTCTGAGAGCTGCTTCATCAATAGAACTGGAGATTGCCATTTTAGAAAATCCTATATTATGGCCGTTAGCAAGTAGTGTTGCAATCAGAACTTTTTGACGGTTAATTGAATTTGGTACTAGTCCTTGAAAATTCTCCAAAATTCCAGTCCAGGAATGAACTTCATACAGAATTTCTGTCATAGTAATTTTGGGAAAATAATTATAAATTTGATCACTAAAATTATTTTTCTCATTATTCTCAAAACCTTCTTGAAATTCTAGTTGTTTTGGTATTTTCAGAGTAGATTTTAGTTTTAATATAAATTTAGCTGCTTCTTCTGGAATTGTTTCTTTTATTGGGGCAATAAGGTAGTGATCAAAACTGTTATAATTTTTACTTTCTTTTACAAAAATATCTCCTGATCGGATATTGTCTCTTATTGAATAAAGTAGTGCTATTTCCATAACTTTTTTACTGCAACTGTACTTTTTTATATTTTTTTGCCATTGAGTACTAAAAAATTCAATATCTTGGGTCTCCCATTTTCTTTTTTTCTGATCTTTAAAAATCTTTAAGAACCTTATAAATTCTGGTTTTGTATAGCTATCAAATTCTATACAGTCTAAAAGTTCATTTGTATAATTAAAACTCTGATGAGATTTCAATAAAAAGTCTATCTCTTCTAATTCTTCATCCTCTAGATCTAATTGAACTTTGAGCTCTAACAGGGAATTTTGATACTCTTTAAAAGAACTGAAGTCATCAATCTCTAAGATATCTTTTACTACATTTTTTAACTTGTCAGAATTCATTTTATATTTTTTCTGATTCTTAAAATAATAATTCTGAGTTTTCTTTTTACTTCTTTTCATTACTGTATTTGCGTAATGGGAAGTTATTGCTATTACCATATCTACAAGTTCTTTTCTTCTAAAATAAAGAAACATAGCAAGATAGGCATATTTTTTTTCTATGTTATTAAAACGTTCTATTCTAAATCTATCAGAACGTTGAATTTCTGAATAAAAATATCTGATTTTACTTTCTGTAAGAAAACTTATATCAATCATTTCTCCATAATTGTCAATTTCTTTTATTAACTTTAAAATTTCTCTTACTCCCGTTGGAGTATTATTAACAGTTATATTTTTTATTCTGGAATAATTTGAACTTCCGTTTTCAAATAAAGATAGCAAAACATCAAATCTTTCTTTATTTTCTATTTGTTCACAGATTGTTGAATATATTAAGTTATTAGTATCTCTAATTCCCTTAGCTACAATTTCTTCTATTTTTGATAGACTGGGAAGAACTAATTTTTCTCTTTTTAGTTCCTGAAGAAATTTTTGAATAAACTCAATATTTTCCTTTGTAGATAGAGCTGTGTTATAAATAAATCGCTCTATTTTAGAAGTCATTTCAAATTTCTTGTACCCAAAAATATTACAGATTTCCTGAAAATGTCTGAACTTAGTATTTTTAATTTCCCAGTATTTATGAAAATTTCCGATACTGCAATCTATTTGTGATGCTACATATTTTAAAATTTGTTCTGAAATTAATTCATGAGAGGAAATGATTGAAATTCCTCTATTCTTTAAAAAAAGAAGTTGAATTGCATAGCCTAAACCAAGATAAGATCTGCTAATTTTTTTAATTTCTTCAATCTCCATTTCTGTCAAAGAAAAATCTTTTATCAAGTTTCTTTCTGAGAATAAAGACTTGATTATCTCTTCTTTTTCTCTCTTTGTTAAAACAGTATATCTATACTCCACATTATTCTCCTAATTTCGTTAGATTGGTAAACTAAATGAATAAGTATATAATATCATATATTTGGAGTAAAACAAACGCTCGTTT
>JAGNSM010000084.1 GCA_017988045.1 Fusobacteriaceae bacterium | reverse complement strand
CTTCACCTGCAAGTGATATTGCAGATGACTATATTATCGGCTCTTTATATGATGAAGATAAAATTAGAGAATTAGCTTCAAAATGTGACATTTTAACTTATGAAATTGAACATATTAATGTAGCTGTTCTTGAAGAGATTGAAAAAAGTGGAAAAATAGTAAATCCTTCTGCTAAAGTATTAAAAGTAATTCAAGATAAATCAAAACAAAAAGCACTTTTACAAGCAAATAATCTTCCAACATCAAACTGGGATTATATAAATAATGACAATTTAAAAGATATGATTAATAAATACGGATATCCTGTTGTACAAAAGTCTTGCACTGGTGGGTATGACGGAAAAGGTGTTTTCGTGCTTAAATCAGAAGCTGATATACCAAATATGATTAAAGGCGAAAGTTTCTTTGAAGAATATGTTCCTTTTGAAAAAGAAATAGCAATTATGGTTGCAAGAAATGCAAGAGGTCAAGTAAAAACTTATCCTTTAGTAGATATGGAATTTGACCCTACAACAAATATGTGTGATATTACTGTATGTCCTGCAAAAGTGAGTAAAGAGGTAGAAGAAAAAGCCAAAGAAATTGCAACAAAAGCTATTGAAGCCTTAGACGGATACGGTATTTTTGGAGTTGAAATGTTCCTTACAAAAGATGGTGAAATCCTTATAAACGAAGTAGCTCCAAGACCTCACAATTCTGGACATTACACTATTGAAGGTTGCTATACTTCTCAATATGAACAATATTTGAGAGCAATCATGAATCTTCCTCTAGGTGCTACAAATTATATTAAACCAAATGTTATGATAAATTTATTTGGTGAAGTAGGATATTCTGGAGAAACACTGGTAGAAGGATTTGATGAAGCTCTTGAAATTGAAGGTGTAAACGTTCATCTTTATGGAAAAAAAGAAACTAAACCAAATAGAAAAATGGGACATATTACAGTCCTTGATGAAAATACAGATTTAGCCCTAGAAAAAGCTAAAAAAGCTAAAAATCTTATAAAAATTAAAACTGCTGAGGTGAAATAAATGATTAGAGTTGGAATAATAATGGGAAGCGATTCAGATTTACCTGTAATGAAAGAAGCTGCGAAAATTTTAGAACAATTTGACGTAAAATTTGAGCTTACAATAGTTTCTGCACATAGAACTGTTAAAAAAATGTATGAGTATGCAACTACTGCTCACGAAAGAGGTCTTGAAGTTATCATTGCTGGAGCTGGTGGAGCTGCTCATTTACCGGGAATGGTTGCTGCTCTTACTCATCTACCTGTCATTGGTGTACCAGTAAAAAGCTCTAATCTAAGCGGTTTAGACTCGTTACTTTCTATAGTTCAAATGCCTGGCGGAGTTCCTGTAGCTACTGTTGCAATCAACAATGCAAAAAATGCTGGAATTCTTGCTGCAAGTATACTAGGAATAAAATATCCTGAAATAGCTGAAAAATTGATGGAATATAAAACGTCTATGACTAGTGAGGTAGAAGAAAAAGCTGAAAAACTTGAAACTATCGGCTATACGACATATTTATCATCTATGTAATTATGAACCCTTAGGGGTTCTTTTTTATTTTTCTATTGAAATTTCTTTGCGTGTACTGTATACTGACTTGAAGTATTTTTAATTGAAAGGGGAATGTTGTGAATAACGTAATGATTAATGGGATTTTTTATGCAATTACTACTATTGCACTTATAATATATTTCATAAAAGAGAAAAAAATTGAGAAAAAAAGAAAAGAAAAATCTATGAAAAAGATAGATGATACATTAACAAAATGGAATATGTTTATGGGTACTGAGAGGAATGCTATAGTAAAATTTTTAGATGGTACTTTTTCATTGATTCTTGTAATTTTGTTGGTTTTATTTATTCAAAAATTTTATATAGGTAACTTTACTGTACCTACTGCCTCTATGGAACCTACAGTTATGGTTGGAGAAAGATTCTTTGGAAATATGGTTACTCCAAAATTTAAAACACCTAAAAGAGGAAGCATAATTATTTTTCGTGAACCAATAGAGGATAAAGTTAGATACACAAAAAGACTTGTTGGTTTAGCGGGAGAAACTGTACAAATTAATGACAATGGTAAATTACTTATAAATGGAACTCCTCTAACTGATAGAACTTATACTCAAGATGGCCTTTTAGGAACTGGTACTTGGACTATTCCTAAAAAAGGTGACAAAATAAAGTTAATTGATGGAACTTTCCAAGTGCTAAGTACAAAGCTAAGTTTCGATGAAATAAAGTCGTATCTTAATAAAAATAATGGTTATCCCCTTGAAAACGAAGGATTAATTCCTAAAAAAATTGAATTCTCAATAAATAATCAAACTTCAAAAGATGGTTTATTCTCTTATATTACCGATATGGAAGAAAGATTCCAATTATTAAGAGGAGAAACTTTGAATAAAGATGGAAAAATTATAAGGATAATCTCTGGAGAATTTTATGTTTCACGTAATGAATTAAGTTTAGAATCAGTAAGAAAAGAATTATTAGCCAATCCTAAATTAGATATAAGGTTAGTCACTGCAAATTTATTGTTAAATAACAAAATCCCAACTGGGCCTATTTCAGATAAAGAAATCCTTCTTCCTTTAATCCAAGGAGAAGAAATTACTTTAAGCAATAATTATTATTTAGCTTTCGGTGACAATACCACTAATAGTTCAGACTCAAGATACTGGGGATTTGTAAAAGATGAAAGAATTTTAGGAACTCTTCTTTTAAGATATTGGCCCCTAAACAAATTAAAAGTAATGGTTAACCAATAAAAAAAGTTGCTAATATAGCAACTTTTTTTATTGACTTAGAAAATATAATATGATATTATAAATCCTGTTGCGAGGTTGGCGGAATTGGCAGACGCGCTAGACTTAGGATCTAGTGTCTTGTACGTGAGGGTTCAAGTCCCTCATCTCGCACCATTTGGGGCGTTCGTTTAATGGTTAGGACTCCAGGTTTTCATCCTGGCAACAGGGGTTCGATTCCCCTACGCCCTACCATATAGTTTTTTAGAAGAGATTTTATCTCTTTTTTTTATTCTATTTTTTTGAAATAACTATTATTTTCTAGCTTTTCTAACACCTCTTCTATTGGAATAGCTTTGTCAAAATAATACCCTTGATATATGTAGCATCCAAGTGTTTTTAAAATTGTTAAATGTTCTATATTTTCTACACCTTCGGCTACTATTTCAAAGCCGAGTACATCTCCCAATTTCACAATCATCTCAATTATTATTCTATTTTCAGGTCTTTCCTCAATCATCTGTACAAAACTTTTATCTACCTTTACCTCACTCATTGGAAGTATATTAAGGTTACTTAAAGAAGAATACCCCGTTCCAAAGTCATCCATTGAAAATTTCACTCCAATTTCATTAAATTTTTTAATTTTATCTATTGTATTTTCTAAATTTCTTAAAGCAACTCCTTCTGTTATTTCTAGCGTTAAGTAATCTTTAAATTCAAATTTTTTAATTTTTTCAAATATATGTAATAAAAAACTATTTTTTTCGAGAATAATTGGTGATATATTTAATGAAATCTCAAGTTTATACTTTTCTATATTTTTTAATACCTCATCTAAAACAAATTCTGTTAACAAAAATATTAAATATGATTTTTCTGCAATTGGAATAAAATCATCTGGTGGAACAATCAACCCATTCTCATTTTTCCATCTTATTAATGCCTCAAATGAAACTTTATTATTAATAATATTTACTTTAGGCTGATAACAAACAAAAAATTCCTCTTTTTTTAATCCTTCTTTAATTCGATATTGAATAGTAGCTTCTTGATAATCACCTTTTTTTTTGGCTTCAGCTAACCTTTCCATTGCTGCTTCTATAAAATTATCCAACCCTTGATTTTCATATTTCATTAAAACTACATGGAGTCTCAAATATAAATTTCTTTTATTATGATGATTAAAATATTTTACTTTATTTATTAATCTATTTAAAAAATCTGTTTCTCTAATATCAGTAAAACGTGTATTGATAACTATAAAATCATCATCATTTAAACGAAACACTATATCATCTTTATTCAGTTGTTTTAAAATATTAGCAAGTACTTTAATTAAAGCATCACCATTTTTTAGTCCTTCCTTACTATTTACTATCTTAAGACCATTAATATCTACTATAAAAATAGCAAATTCTATATTATACATTTCATAAAGCCTAATACAATCTTCTAAAAAGCTAAATCCGACTTCTCTTTTATAAACTCCTGTAAATTTATCATATTCTATCAAATCCAAAAGACCTCTATCATTATTTTTCTTATAAATTTTGAACGCAGATATCAAAGGAATTGATAAAATTATAATTGATGAAACACTAAACATTATAAGATACAAAAATTTACTTAGTTCCATATACATATTTTTTTTACTAATATCAGCTCCAGATATATAAAATGTTCCATCTCCTGATGTTTTAGGCATAAAAACCGAATGATATTCGCCCCACTGATCTTTTGAATCTACAAATTCTATTCTGGGATTATCGAAAATACTGCTTATTATATTGTAAGAACTATCATTCGTATTCTTTAAAGGATGGAAATAATAAGCATTAGAATCTTCTCTAACTTCTTCATCATTTCCTGATAATGATGTATAATAAATTTCATTTTTTTTTTTATAAATGTATAAATATAATCTACACCCATTTTTTTAGCTTCAATATCCATTCTTGTAAAAACCCTATACAACTTATCAAAATAATAGTCATCTTTTTCCATTTTTTTATTATGAAAATCTTTCGGAAGTAAATTTTCTATATTTGAAGCTGCATACATTAATTTAGAATCTATAATATCCTTTCGATTTTGTACACTTATATAGTACCAAATGTAAATATTAATTATTATTCCTATAGCAAAAATCATTGATGTTAATAATATTTTTTCGATTTTAATCTTCTTCCACATAATATCACCTGCTTCCAAAGTTATATACAATTTATAATTGTTTTTCCTTCTAATTGCCCAAATTTAAAATGAGAACCAAAAAAAGAAGCCCTTAGGCTTCTACCATAATACCTTCTAATATGTCATTTTCTGAAATCAACAATATATCTTTTCCTAAAAAATCCATAATTATATCCAAAATATAGGTTCCTCCAATAATTACATCTGCTCTTTTTGGATGAAGTCCCACTATATTCTTTCTTTCTTCTAGGTTAAAATTTTTATATAATTCGATATTAGATACAATATCTGATTTTGTAAGCTTATATTTATGAACAATTTTTGAATCATATATTTTCATTTTTTCTTTTACACTAACTTGAGTCGTTGCTGTTCCTGCTACTGCTACTAGAGTAAATTTTTTCTCTCTTAAAAAACTTAATTCACTGATTTCATCTAAAACCCATTTTTTAGCCTTATCATAATTACTTGTGAAATCATCGTTTTCAAAATACTTTTCTCTTATTCTAACAGCACCTATATCAAAACTTTTTATATATTTTATTTCTTCTGAATTTCCGTAAATAACCTCTGTGCTTCCACCACCAATATCTAAAAGAACTAGTTCATCTTTTATATCAAGTGTTGCTCCTTTGAATGTATAAGTCCCCTCTTCTTTACCTGATATACATTCTATTTTTATTCCAGTTTCTTTGAAAACTCTCTCAATGAATTCATCTCTGTTTTCCGAATCTCTAGTTGCCGAAGTTGCCTTTGCTATAATCTCTTTAACTCCCAATTCATCACATTTAGCTTTATATTTCTTTAAACACTCTAAAGTTCTCTCTATTGCGCTTTCTTTTAAACGCTTAGTTTTATTAACATCTTCTCCCAAAGTAACTATTTCCATTTCTTTTAAGTGAGAAGTTTTTATTTCATTATTTTCTACTTCAGCAATAAATAATCTACATGTATTAGTTCCTAAATCTATAACTGCTTTTAATTTATTACTAATCTCCATTTTATCCACAATTTCTCCTTTTATAAACTAAGCTTTCTCTATGTATAGTTTTTTTATATCCTCCATCGTTTCATAAGGTATCTCGTTTCCGACCTTAACAATAAAATCAGCCGAACTTCTGTATCTTTCAAGTCTTTCTCCCAAAACATTATTAATTTTGTTCCAAAGTTCATCACCTTCCAACAATGGTCTTCCTTTAGAACTTATAAGCCTTTTGTACAGTGTTTTCTTAGCAACATCCAAAAAGAATACTACACCATCCTTTTTCAAATATTCTATGTTTTCTTTATTAAGAATAATTCCTCCTCCAGTTGAAATAATTGTATTATTTTCTGTTGAAAGTTTTTTTGACATCTCATTTTCCAATTTTCTAAAATATTCTTCGCCTTTTTCAGAAAAAATATCTTGAACACTTCTACCTTGCTCTTTCTCAATCTCCAAATCTGTATCTAGAAATTTCATTTCAAGCTTTTCTGCTAATATTTTCCCAACTGTACTTTTTCCACTTCCCATAAAACCAATAAGTATTAAATTTGACTTCATAAATTTCCCCTTTTTATGTTTATTGCACACATTATATCTTAATTTTTTTATTTTTCATAGATTATATTTATCACTTTTGGCTATAAGAATACATTAAATATAGACAAGGGATTTTAATTATGATAAAATTAGAAGGTTAATAATGAGGAGGAGATATGATTAAAAAGAACATTTTAAGTTATTCATACGAAGAACTTGAAAAAGAATTAATAGAATTGGGATTTAAAAAATTTAATGCGAAACAAATATTTGAGTGGCTACATAAAAAAATTATTAGAAAATTTGATGAAATGACAAATATTTCTTTAAAACAAAGAGAACTTATAAATGAAAACTATTTCATACCGTATTTAGAGATTAAATCACAAAATACTGTAGGTTCATCTACTGTTTATACTTTTGAATTAGAAGATGAAAGTTTAATTGAAACTATTGTTGAGAAAAATGGTGATAAAATAATTTTACATTTATCATCTCAAACTGGAAATCCAGTGGCATGTTCAATCTTTGGTAGAGGTTCTGAATCATTAAGAAATCTTGATGTCAGTGAAATCTTAAACCAAGTATATACATTATATAGAAGACTTAAAAATAAAGGTGAAGATATTAATAATATTAATTTTTCTGCTTTAGGAGAGCCTTTTTTCAACTTTGATAATGTTATCCATGCTATACAAATCTTATCAAATGAAAATTACTTGAATATTTCTAAAAGAAAATTCATTTTGACAACTGGAGGAATTATTGAAGGGATTGACAAATTAATGGAAATTAAACTTCCTTTAGAACTTCATATTAAACTTCACTCTGTTATGGATACTAAAAGAGACGATATTTTATCAATAAACAAAAGTTACCCACTTGCAGATTTACACACTACTTTATCTGCTTACCAAAAGTCTAACAAAAGAAGAATAACTTTTGATTATATGCTTATTAAAGACTTGAATACTACTCAAGAAGATATGGAAACACTTGGTAACTTCATTCATGATTTTGATCATACACTAAATATTATGTCTTTTAAAGCTATTGAAGGTTTAGAATATGAACCGCCACATTTCAAAAAAATTGAGAGATTGTATAATTATTTAAAAAATGATAGAAACACTAACGTTTTCTTAAAAGACTAAGGAGTATAACTATGCGTAAATTTTTCAAAATTTTATTAATTATTTTACTTTCAGGATTTTTACTTGGCTGCGGTGGTGTACTTTTCCTATTCAACTCAGCAAAAAAAGGACTTCCTGATATAAAAAAATTAGTAGAAAACTATGCACCACTGCAACCTACTGCAATTTATGATATTAACGGAACTTTAATTGATAGAATTTATATTGAAGATAGAGAACCTATTGCTTTTGATAAAATACCTCAAGACTTAAAAGATGCTTTTTTAGCGATTGAAGATAAAAGGTTCTATGAACATAACGGAATCGATTTTATTAGGTTAACAAAATCTATGTTTGTAAATGTTATCACTATGCGTAAAGCTCAAGGTGGTTCAACAATTACACAGCAGCTTGCAAGAAATGCGTTTCTAACTCTTGAAAAAAAATGGGATAGAAAAGTTAAAGAAGCTATAATAGCACTTGAAATTGAAAAATTATATACTAAAGATGAAATTTTTGAAAAATATATAAATGAAATTAATTTTGGTCAAGGTTCTTACGGAGCTCAAGTAGCTGCTAAAACGTATTTCAATAAAGACCTTGTTGATATTAATTTAGCAGAAGCAGCAATGCTTGCAGGTATCCCAAATAGACCTGGATCATATAATCCTATGAAAAGTCTTGATAATGCTCTAAAAAGACAAAAATTAGTACTTGGTATGATGCTTAAAAATGCTTTCATCACTCAAGAAGAATACGATATTGCTATTTCTAGAGAATTCATTTATGAAGATGACGCTAGTGATTCAGATCTTAAAAATAGTATGGTTACTGTTGTTAAAAAAACAAAACCTCCTAAAAGAGGGACTCAAGCTCCGGAATTTATAGATTTGGTTAAAGAAGAATTACTTAAAGAATTTGATGAACAAGAAATATATGAAGGTGGTTATAAGGTATATACTACTTTGGACTTGAAAATGCAAAAAGAAGCTGAAAAAGCTCTTAAAGAGTCTAATCCATTTTTACATGACCCTAACTTAAATGGTGCATTAATTACTCTTGATGCTCAATCTGGTTATATTAAAGCTATGGTTGGAGGAAGAGATTATAAATCTGGAGACTTTAATAGAGCTATCTATGCTAAAAGACAACCTGGTTCATCATTTAAACCTTTTGTTTATTTCACAGCCCTTGAAAAAGGTTATGAAATGAGTTCTATGATTGAGGATAAACCTGTTACTTATGGAAACTGGAGTCCTAGAAACTACGGTAATAAATATTCAAATATGC
>JAGNSM010000232.1 GCA_017988045.1 Fusobacteriaceae bacterium | reverse complement strand
CTTTTACAGAAAATAAATGTGACATTCTATTTTTTGAAAAACTTCAAAAAGTGTGATGAATGTCACATCTTTTTTTATTTCTACACTTTACAATAAGATATAAAAATTTTAGGAGGAAATCTATGTATAAAGACACTTGTGAAAATTTATCCAATGCAGCAAATTCTAAAATTAAATTCTTGGAAAGTGGGATTGGAAGATATTTTGTTGCTTCTGCCTTAGCAGGAATTTATGTAGGATTAGGTATATTTCTTATAATGACTGTTGGTGGATTAACAAAACCACTTGGACCACATTTTAGAATATTCACTGGAATATCTTTTGGGATTGCATTAAGTTTAGTTATCATGGCAGGTTCAGAGTTATTTACGGGAAATAACATGATTATGGCAGCAGGACTTTTTAACAAAAAAGTTAGTTTTAAGAATCTTGCTAAAATATGGACTTGGAGTTACCTTGGAAACCTTGTTGGTTCTATAATTATAGGTGCTTTATTTGTTTATAGTGCGTCGTATCTTAAACCTAACAAAGAGGTTGGAGAGTTTATAATTGCTACGACTCTTGCTAAAACATCAGTTCCCGTAATTGCATTAATAGTAAAAGGAATTTTATGTAATTTATTAGTTTGTCTTGCGGTTTTATGTCACGTAAGAATGAAAAGCGAAAGTGGAAAACTTATTATGATTTGGTGGTGCTTGTTTGCCTTTATAACTTCAGGGTTTGAGCATAGCATAGCAAATATGAGTATTTTTTCGGCAGCGCTTCTGATTCCAGATACAACTGCTACACTGGTTCCTGTTATTTACAATCTGTTTTGGGTAACAATAGGAAACATAATAGGTGGAAGTCTTTTGGGAATTGCATATGCTTACATGGGAAGAGAGAAAAACAGTTAATAATTGAGAGCTTAATGAAAAAAATAAGAGATTTCTTTTTGCAGTCGAAATGACAAAGATTAAAAGAAAAAAGCTTAACCACAGGATAAAAAGTATGTCTGTGAAAATCTAGTGTTAATCTTGTGGTAAAAAAAGAGATTTCGCGTGCCTTCAAATGGCAAAATGAGGAAAAAGTCGTTTCCTTATTGCTGTTTCTCTTTAACAAGAGTAAGTATAACTAGTTCATACTATTAACTACTCACTATTAATTTATTTTACAGGAGGTTTTATGAAAATTTCAATTAGTAAAGATAGTTTTAACGAATCTTTAAAAGAATTGCAAAAAAATTATCGGATTTTTGCACCAAAAGTATTTCCATATGCTGGAACTTTTTCGGATACAGACCTTATAAAATATTCGGAAGTTTCTACTGTTGAAGAAATGGCTTTCCATGAAAAATCAGATTTTTCTCCAAAGGAAGTAACTCTTCCAATGACACAGATTTTATTTCATTTTAATGAAAAAGAGTTTACAGAAGCAAAAGAAGAAGAAAAAGGTGCAATAATATTTTTGAGAGCTTGTGATATGCATGCTGTAAAAAGAGTCGACGCAATATACTTACAAAACAAATTTGAAGATTTCTACTATAAAAGAGTGAGAGACAAGGTTAAATTTGTGGTTGTAGGATGTCATAAATCCTTTGATAGTTGTTTCTGTGTAAGTATGGGAAGCAACAGATATGATGATTATCATATGGGACTTAATTTTAGAGATAACGAATTGCTTCTTGACATTAAAGACTCTTTATTTGAGATATTCAAGGGAGAAGAAAAAGAGTTTCAAATGGATTTTGTAACGGAAAATGAAGTGAAGGTAGAAGTTCCTCAAAATATTGAGTTATCAGATGTTATAAATCTTGATTTGTGGAGAGAATACGATAGCAGATGTGTAGCTTGCGGAAAATGTAACTTCGTCTGTCCTACATGTACTTGCTTCTCAACTCAAGATATTGCATATAGCGAAAATGGAAAAGTTGGAGAAAGAAGAAGAGTTTGGGCTTCATGCCATGTAGACGGATTTACAGATATGGCTGGTGGGCATAATTTCAGACAAAAACATGGTGATAGAATGAGATTCAAAGTTATGCATAAAATTTCAGACTTCAAAAAAAGATTTGGTTATCATATGTGTATAGGATGCGGTAGATGTGACGATGCCTGCCCAGAATATATCTCTTTTTCAAATTGCATAAACAAATTAAACAAAGAGCTTAAAGGAGGCGCAAATGATTAATCCTATTATGCCTAAAGCTTATAAAGTTATAAGTATTAAAAAAGTTACAGAGATTGAATGGCTATTTAGAGTAGAATTTGATAGAGTCGCTGAGGTAAATTATGGGCAGTTCATTCAAATTTCTATCCCAATGGTTGGGGAAGCGCCTATTTCTATAACAGAATTTAATGTAGAAGAAGGTTGGATAGAATTTCTTATAAGAAAAGTTGGAAGAGTTACAAATGTTTTATTTGACCTAAAATCGGGAGATAACATGTTCCTTAGAGGACCTTATGGAAACGGATTCCCCTTTGATTCTCATTACAAAGATAAAAGACTAGTTATTGTTGCTGGAGGTAGCGGCTGTGGACCAGTTCGTTCTATGATAAATGCGGTGCATAAGAAGTTCAAATCGGTAGAAGCCATGGATTTGATATTAGGATTTAAAGATCCTTCATGTATTTTATTTGATGATGAAATTTCTTCTTGGCAAAAAAATCATAATACAATTTTGACTGTAGATGACCTTTGCAATGATGGTAGTTGTGATTTGGAAGATGTTTCTCAAGGTAGAGTTACAGAACATATTCATAAACTAGATTTAAACGATACATCTAATATGGAAATTGTTATTGTTGGACCTCCAATAATGATGAAGTTTACAGCTCTTGAATTTGTAAAACATGGAGTTCCAAAAGAAAAAATTTGGCTTTCTTTTGAAAGAAATATGTCTTGTGCTATTGGAAAATGCGGACATTGCAAAATAGACGAAACTTATGTTTGCTTAGAAGGTCCAGT
>JAGNSM010000231.1 GCA_017988045.1 Fusobacteriaceae bacterium | reverse complement strand
TTCATTTGAGCTTGTTGTTGTTCTTGTCCGCCTTGAGCTTGAGCTTTTTTATCTTCTTCGATTAGTTGGCTTACTTTATTTGCTATTGGACTATCTGTATCTCTTAAACTCATTTCAATCATTCTAGGTACTAAGTGAGGATGAGTTACTTGAATAGCCTTGATATATTCAGCCCATACTTTTTGTCTCTCTGTCGAACTTCCTCTATTAAATGCAGTTGCTGTTAAGATAATATCATATCTTCCAACTTTTAAATTATTTTTTCTTTTAGGTTCTCCATTTTCTCTTACTACTACTCCATTTGCATCTTTTATTATTTCATTTGCTATAAAGTAATCATCTGCTTCATCTTTATCTACAATATTGTAAATCTGTTCAGCATCAAAGTATTGTTGGATAAGCTGTATATCTATTTCAGCTAAATCTCTATCAACTTCACTTGAAGTATCTATAAAATCTTGAAGTCCTACAAGTCCAGCATTTTGTCTATTTTCGATAGCTGCACCACTTAGTCTATTTACTGCACTTCCTAAAATTTCATTATTAAGCCCTACAATCTCTTCGGCTTGTCTTCTTAAATCAACGATTTCAGCTTTTAAACTTGCTATTTCATTGTATTGTTTTATATCTTTGATTTTATTTTCTTTAATAGCTCCTGCTCTTACTTCTACTGTTGCACTATCTTGAGAGTATTGTTCTATAAAATCTTCTGCATCATCTACTGCATCACTTTCAAATAAAAGCTTATTTGTTCCCATCATGTGAATTGCTCTTAAGTGACAATTATTTATTCTATCTTGAATAGGCAATAGATTATAATAAAGCCCTCTTACATCAGCAGGAATATCATAATCTATTTCATCTACTCTTCTTATGCTTATTGGAAATCTTTTTAAGATATATGGGCATTTTTCCATCTTTAAAATTACATTATCTGACCAAATAGCATAATGTATCTCATCTTCTTTTGTTTCAAAATTCCACTTTCTAAACCAACTATAGTAAACTTTTGCTCTTTTGCTATAAGCTGTTGTGCCTTTTGAATAAGTTGAATATTCATTGCTTATATGCTCTTCATACTCTTGTAATTTATCAACTTTTTCTTTTGGAAATATTTTATATAGTTCTTCTTTTATAATATATCTTTCTCTGTGGAAATATCTCATATCTGAATAATCAGGTTGAATAGCAAATGGATCTATATGAGCTTGAGATGATGGGATATGATAATGTTTTAATTCTCTTATTGGGTTTCCCAAAATATCTTTTTCACCTGTATTTTTTACAACTACTTCTACGATACTTAAGCCACTACTTCTTAAACTTAAATCAGCTCTTTTTTTATTTTGCCACCATTGAGTACTGTCTTGAATAGTTTTTAAAATATTAGTAATTAAATTTGCTTGAACTTTATCACTACCTCTTTGTCTTCCAATAGCCTGTATTTCTTGTTTTGAAGTAATCTTTAGTCCAGATATTTTTGCATCTATTTTTTTAAAGATATTTTCCCACATTTCAGGCTGTTCTCGTTCTAATAATATTTGCCTTACTTCATCAGGGAGTTGGTCTCCTTTTATATAAGAATTAATCCTTTTTGCAGTCTCTTTTGCTTTTCTAAAATGATGAGTTGATTCTTCAACTTGCTTTTTAAAATCTTCTAAATGTTTTAGTTCTTCTTTGCTATTCATCTTTATCTCCATTGTTTGATAATTCATTTCCTATTGCTAATGCTCCACCTATTGCATAAAGAGGTTGCCCATATTTTTTAATATCCTCTTTCATTTTTGGTGTAATTTCTACACTCCAAACCATCTCTTCTAAATCATCTAGTTCTTCAAGTTTTGGTTTTACATTATATTTTTTAAATAGTTTTTTTGCGGTATTTGGAACTATTTCATCATAAAATGCTTTCATTCCATCACCACCAAATTTTACATCTTCTCCTTGTAATACAAAGATATTTTCTCTCGTTGATTGTTTTGGATCTATAAGTCTATTTGTAATCTCTTTTCCAAGTAAATTTGCTACCTCTTCATCAGAAGCAACTTTTTTAAATATTACTTCATCTCCATTTTTAGAAGCTTGTAAATATCCTGATTGTTTATTATAAACAACTGTATCTATCTCTTTTTCTAAAGAGTATCTAGAGGCTTGTTGTTTTCCAGTTGTCCAAGCTATTTTCTCATAGTCATTTTCTACTGCTTCTTGAATCATTCTTTTAAATCCTAGCTCGTGCCAATTTTTCTTAAATGGTGCTTCTGGTACTTTTTTTGTACCTTTTCCATAGCCTTTTTTTCTTCCATCTTGATGCCAGTCGCTTTGAAGTTCTTCTATAAAAAGAGTTTTTTTATTATCTATAGTTCTATCATCTACTCTAGTAAAAACTACTATATTTGACTCCTTCCAGTGATTTGAATAATATACAGGTCTAGAGTTAAATGTATTACCTACTATAACCTTTAAATCTAAATATCTTTTGTATTCTGCACTTTCTTCTGTATATTTTTTTGGATTTTTAGAGATTAAAAGGTAAAGATTATTAAGTTCATCAAGATTTTTATCTTTTATTGGCATTGTAAAAAGAATTTCTCTATAATTTTCTCCACCATCTATCTTATAGTCTTTATATTTTGCTTTGTCACTTTTTTCTATTTTCTCCAAAACAAGTCTATTTTCATTTATAGTATTTTGTATCTCTTCTTTTGTAAGCTTATCTTTTGAATCTAGTAAATCTTTTAATCCACTCCACGCTAATTCATCTTGTTTAACTCCGTTTTTTTCTAAAACTTTCGCCAACGAAACACTATCTATTTTCCCACCAACTTTTTCATCTACTGTTTTTTCTAAAACTGAATAGAATCCATCTTTATCCTTAAAATCTTTTTCTACACTCATTGAGGTTTTTTTGTTTTCATATTTGATTATAGGCTCGTTATATTTTCCTTCATTTTTTTCAAGTGTATTTGTCC
>JAGNSM010000230.1 GCA_017988045.1 Fusobacteriaceae bacterium | reverse complement strand
AACCTTTTATAATCAATGGTTTTATCTATTAAGACAATAAGTAAAGACTACAAATTCTGACAAATATAATGAAAAAATGAAAAGTGTAAAATATCTTTTTCATAGTAAACAAGTTCACATGATTATTACTATAATAAATAAATATAAATCTTTATGGACTTAATTTTGATGAGGTTTTATGTTATAAAGTAAAGTTTTTAAAGTTTATGAATAAGTATTTTTCTTATTGTAGAATTTAAGTTTTTTATAACTAATTTTGTTAAGAAAAATAGGTAATGAGATTAAATCTTTTGTTTTAAAGTTAGTAAAAATTGTTAAAAGAAGAAATGTATAAAGACTACAAATTCTGACATTTTATAAATGATATAGATTTAGAGAATATTTTTGTTTATGTACTTGATTTATTATTAAATAATTTTAATTTTTTGTTTATACTTTTCTTTTAGTACCCACTTCAATTTATATATATCAATAAGAAGTTTCGTTTAAAAACTACAAATTCTGACAAATTGAACTACAAATTCTAGTTTTTAGGACTACAGATTCTGACAATTAAGACTACAAATTCTGACAAATAAAACTACAAATTCTTACATTGATTTATTTTAGTTTTTAAAACTACACGTTTGACTTTTTGTAGTTTTATAAGATATAATCTATATTAGTTGTCTTAAGGGGGATTTTATGAAAACTATTAATGATGTTGTAGTTCATCACAATTATTTAAATGAAAGTATTTTTAATTTTAATGAGTTAGAACTTAATTTATTTATAGTTATTTTATACAAAATGAGAAATTTTTACAAGGTAAAAGAATTTGTAGAAGATGAAGAAGGAAATGTATCAAGACAAATAGACTATGTTTCATTTGATGCAAAAGAAATTAAAAGCATGATGCAAATGAAAGATAGAAGTTTTAAAGCTTTTGAAAAAATAATTACAGGTCTTCAAGATAGAACTATAAGTTTAAAAACAGCAAATGGATATATAAGAATAAAGGCTTTCCCTACTCTTATATTTAATGAAATTGAAAAAAAAATAGAGATAGATATAAATAAGAGGATATTACCTTTATTTATGGAATTAACAGAACAATTTACACAATATTCATTAAAAGAGTTTTTAAGCCTTAATTCTAAGCATAGTAAGAGGATTTACCAACTACTAAAACAGTATGAGAATATAGGCGAAAGAACTATAAATATAGATGACCTAAAGAAATTTCTAGAAATAGAAAATAATAAGAGTTATAATAGATTCTATAATTTTGAAAAAAGAGTTCTAGAAACTACAAAAAATGACATTAATTCTTTAACAACTCTCAATATAAATTTTGAAAAAGAAAAGCAAGGGAAAGAAGTTGTAGCCGTAACTTTTAAAATGAAAAAAACAGTTGAAGTGGAAAAAGAAGAAGTTAAAGAAACTAGAAATGAATTGATTAATAGATATTTGAAACATTACAAAGTTAAGTATATTAAAGACTTAGATGAAGTTGGGAAAAAATTTCTGGATACAGCGTTACAAAGCAAAGGTTATAAAATTACTTCAAAAAGAATGTTAAAGGGGGAACAATGAAAGTAATAAGTTTTTTAAATTTTAAGGGTGGAGTTGGTAAAACTACTTCAGCTCACAGTATTGCAGCAGGGCTAAAAATGAAAGGTAAAAAAGTTTTAGTTATAGATATGGACCCTCAAGGAACATTAACGTTCTTTAGTAAAGGAGAAAGAGAATTAAATGGAGATACAAGGGAAATTCTTTTTCATGAAAAAACTATTGGAGAAGCTATAACAAATGGAGAAGAATTTGATTTTATAGGTTCCAATATTAAGTTAGCTACATCAGAATTATTACTAAATAACGGATATAATAAAGAACAAAAATTGAAGAAAGCAATAGATAAAATGGCTAAAGAATATGTATATGATTTTATTCTAATAGATTGCCCTCCGAGTCTTTCAATATTTACACTAAATGCATTGGCGGCTTCTACCGATTTAATTATTCCTTGTGAATGTGAGTTAGCTTCTTTAGAAGGTTTGGAACTTCTTCTTGATACAATCAGAGAACCTATTGAAGAACTAAATGATGGTTTAAATATATTGGGGATTTTACCAACAAAATTGGATATAAGAAAGAATATTTCCAAGGAAGTATATGAAGCATTAAAAGAAACTTATGATAATATTTTGCCTGCAATCAGAATTAATTCAAAACTGAGCGAATTAGGTTTAGACAAAACTTCTATATTCGTATTGGATAAAAATAGCAATGGAGCAAAAGATTATATGTCAGTAGTGGAGGTTATATTAGATGAAAGCAAATAGAGTGTTAAACAGAAAAAAAGAAAATGAAAATAAAAGAAAAGAAGATGCAACTGAAGCAATATCTATAATGACAAATAAATCAGTTCAAATAAATTTTGATTACTCTAAGCTTCAGGATATAAATGAAGAAGAAAAAGCCAAATTAATGGAGATAGAAAAAGAAATAATATTTGAAGGAAAAAAGTTAGGAACTATAGCCGTAGAAATAGGAAAAAAATTATTAGAAGCAAAAGAAGTTTTCATAAAATCACACAGTGAATCTTTCGTTGAGTGGTATGAAAATTTAGGATTTAACAAGGATCAAGTATCCATTTTTATAAAAAGATATCAAATGTCTATAGATTTTCCGGAACAGAAAGAGAAAATACTTGGCTTTTCAGATAGAATGATAATACAACTAAATAAGAAGACTACACCTAGAGATATTATTGAAAAAGTTTTGAACGGAGAAATAAAAACACCTAAAGAAATTATGGAAAAATCAAAAAATATTTCTAGCGTGCTAGAAAAAAAATCTGATGAAATTCAGGAAGCGGAAATAGTAGAAGAGAAAGTTCCTCTAGATAAAGTAAATGAACAATTAGAGATTGTTTCAAATGAGTTTTCTAGATTTGAAAAAATCATAAGAGAAAATAATACTAAAGG
>JAGNSM010000083.1 GCA_017988045.1 Fusobacteriaceae bacterium | reverse complement strand
ATGAAGTATTACAATAAATACAGATGCCAATGGAATTTAAAAAAGATGACTCCTGTTCAATACAGAAATCATCTTTTAAAGTTAGCCTAGTCTTTTTTTATTTGTCCTTGACAAAGGGTATAGATTAATTTTCTTAGAGAGTTTTTTTTAAAAAGCAGCTTTTATTACATCTTCAAAATAATCTGCATAATGAATAGTAATTCCTTCTCTTATATAATCAGGTAATCTTTCAAAATCACCTTTATTATCCTTCGGAACAATTAATTCGTAAACTCCAACACGTCTAGCAGCAATAACTTTTTCTCTAAGTCCCCCAATAGGAAGAACTTTTCCTGTAAGGGTAATCTCTCCTGTCATTGCTAATTTTTCTTTAACAGGTTTGTTTTTTACTAGAGAATAAAGCGCTAGTGCCATCGTTATACCTGCAGATGGCCCATCTTTTGGAACTGCCCCAGCAGGTACATGAAGATGAATAAAGTTATTAAGAAAAAAATCTTTTTCGGAATTTTCTTTTCTGATTAAGCTTTCTATATAAGAATAAGCTATTTCAGAAGATTCTTTCATGACACTTCCTAGTTGTCCTGTTTGCTTATATCCTTTCCCTGTAGAAGTTATAACTGCTTCTATGTATAGAGTAGCTCCTCCCATAGATGTCCATGCTAACCCTAATACTACTCCTGGAATAGATTTATTATAAAGCTCTTCAGGAGAAAAAACTTCTTTTCCCAAATATTTCTCAAGATTAGCTGGAGTAACTTTTACACTCTTTTCGTCTCCTTCAGTTAATTTTAAAGTAACTTTTCTCATTATTTTTTTAATTTGTTTCTCAAGATTTCTTACTCCAGCTTCTCTTGCATAGCTGTCGATAACATGTTCTACAGCCTTTGGAGATATAGAGAACTCTTCTTTTTTAAGTCCATGATTAATCATTTGATTTGGAATAAGATATCTTTTTGCAATTTCCATTTTCTCTTCTAATATATAACCTGGCAATTGAATAATCTCCATTCTATCTAACAAAGGTTGAGGAATTGTGTCTAACTGGTTAGCTGTAGTAATAAATAAAATTTTTGATAAATCAAATCTTAAGTCCAAATAATGGTCTAAGAAATCCTTATTTTGCTCTGGGTCTAAAACTTCTAAAAGTGCTGAAGCAGGATCTCCTTGAAAACTTTTTCCAATTTTATCAATTTCATCAAGCATAATAACAGGATTAGCTGTCTCTGTTCTTTTTAATGACTCTATAATTTTACCCGGCATAGCCCCAATATAGGTTCTTCTATGCCCTTTTATCTCGGCTTCATCTCTCATTCCACCTACAGAAAATCTATAAAACTTTCTGTTTAGGGCATTGGCAATAGATTTTCCAACTGACGTTTTCCCTACTCCTGGTGGGCCAACTAAGCACAAAATATTCCCTGCAACAACTTCTGTTTTTATAATTGTACTTATAAATTCCAAGATAACTTCTTTTACATCATTTAATCCATAATGATCTTTATCAAGCATTTTTTTAGCTTTTTTGATATCAGTATTATCTTTTGAAAATATTCCCCAAGGTAAATCAATAATAGTCTGAATATACGACCTTGTCACATGAAATTCTGGAGAATGAACATCAAGCATATTTAATTTTTCTATCTGCTCATTTATTATTTTTTGAGCTTCATTACTCAATACTAATTTGCTCAATTTTTCTTGAATTGCATCAATTTCTGTAGTTTTATCATCTTTTTCTATTCCTAATTCTTTTTTTATTGCTTTTAGTTGTTCTCTTAAAAAATACTCTTTTTGTTGCTTAGAAACTTTATCTTCAATATCTTTTTGAATTTTATTTTGAAGATGAGTTATTTCAAGCTCTTTTTTTAGTAAAGTTAAAAGTTTTCTACTTCTTATTTTTAAATCAAAGGCTTCTAGCAAATCTTGAAGATATTGATTTTCTATTTTTAGGGTAGAAGCAATTAAATCCATTAAAATACCTGGTTTATCATAAGATACTTGGGACATCAATATTTTCAATTCTTCTTGTAGCATTGGATTATATTTGAATATTTCTTTTAATGAATTCATTATTCCTAACATATAGGCTTTTAGTTCATCATCTTGTATACTATCAGGTTCGTCATGATACTCAATATTCCATCTCAAAAAATTATTATCTTGTTTTTCATTAATAAAAGTAAATCTTTTCAATCCTTGTACTACTATTTGAATAGTATTCGTTGAAACTTGAGAAATATTGTGAATTTTTACTGCTGTCCCAACAACTTTAAGTTTAGATTTAAATATATCAGTATCATTTTTTTCTTCTATAAGAACAAGCCCCACCACTCTATTTTCATCTTCATAAGCCTTTTTTATTGCTTCCAAAAACCTTAACCCAGAAAATGTAATAGGAAACATTAAGTGTGGAAAAATTGGCCTTGTAATAATAGGAAGAATTAATATATTCCCTTCTAAGATTTCACTTACATGAGTAATATTATTTTTGGTATTTTTAGTATTTTCCATTATTTTAACCTCCTCATTTCAGTATAATGTTTTGCTTTATTTACTATACTAAACTAACAATATTTTTCCTTCTATCTATTCAGATAGTTTCTACATAAAAATATGTGAAATTATAACATTGATTTTTTAGTGTAAAAAGTATATAATCAGTTATAAAATTAATGATGTTTTAATATTCTATGCATTAGGATTATATTTGTGGGGGTGTTGAGATGTATTTATTTGAAATTATTGTAATTTTTTGTTCAGCACTTTTAGTTTGGAATACTTATAATAAATAATTAATATAGATTAAAAAAGAACTCACATCAAATGAGTTCTTTTTTAAGTTACTTAATAGATTCTTTAGCTAATCTAACAAATTCATCTTCTGTATCAGTAACAGTAAACTCCTCGTCAATAAAACCAAAACATTTATTTTCAATAGGTTCACATTGCCCTAAGCATCCTACTTCAACTTTATCTTCGCCAAATAATTTTTCTATTTTTTCATAATCCATTCTTGAACAGCAAGGACATATACTTATCATAAAACCCTCCATATATTAATAAATTTAAGATAAATTCTCTCGTTATCTTAAACTTATTATACACATAAAGTAATTTAAAATCAAGAATTCTTTACAAAATTTATCAACAATTATGCAGAAAGTTTTTCCCGTTAAAATTTATAGTTAAACCCTGCAATAAATGAATTATAATACACATCTTCTTTTTTAATTATTTTATTTTCATCTAAATATTTTAACTTATACGCAAATAACAAACTAGTTTTTGGCGTTAAAACAATATTAGTCGCAACACCAATATCTACAGTATTTGTATTATTTAAGTTTTCAAATACATCTCCCATTAATAAACTCTCATTTGCAGTAAAATTTAGAAAGTAATTTGAATAATTCTTATCTGCATAACTATATTGAATACTTGGAATAATGACAAAATCATATTTTTTATCAAAAAAATACGTATAAGCAGCGCCTGCAGTAAAAATATTACCATCACTAGAAAAATCTCTTTTATAATCCATGTTAAATGAACTTTTTTTAAATCTTTTAGTAGCTTTTAGAGATAGAATCATTGGTGAATCTCTATCCTCTAATATTTTTCCATCTAAGTCTCCTTTTTCTAGCGTTTCCCCTATTAAATTTGGTTCAAAAGAAAAGTTAAGCATAATTCCTTTATATGGAAAGCTTGTACTAATATTCATTCCATTAATTGAAAAATATCTATATTTTAATGACCATGAAGGAAAAATAAAATATTTATTGTGGTCTATGTAAGTTTCTTCCTGAACACCACTAATTATTCCAACACTTCCATTTACTGCAAACAGATTTATAATAATAGTAACAAATACAACTATTTTTTTCACGATTCCTCCTCTAGATTTATACTCATTAGTAAATTATTAGATAAAAAATTTCTTAGTATACTCAGAATTCTTAAGTAGGACTTCCTGAATTAGAAACAATTTTAAAAACCTTGGGCTTCTGCCCAAACCCGACCAGCAACGGTTGCTGGACACCTTATAAATGAATAAGTTATACTCGCTCAATTTAAAATTATTAGGATTAAACGTCACGTTTACGAGGTTTGGACGCGTAGTCCAAGATTTGAATGTTTAATTTTTAGAGTTTTCAAGAAAAAAACGTGCATTTTTTTCTTAAAAACAAACTTGGACATTTTTAAAATCAAAGTATTTCTTTTTTTCAGTAACCCCTAAATAAGTATTATCTTATTTTTACATTATGAAATAGTTTTTATACCAAAGTAATTATTTTCATCACATCATACTATATGTAATTTTCTTTTTCAAGGAAAATTGTTCAGAAATTTGTATATATAAATGAAAGATATTTTTAAAATGAAGAGGTGTTTATTATGAATCAGTTTATGAAAAAAGCTATTGAAGAGGCAAAAAAGGGTATAGCTATTAGAGATGGAGGTCCTTTTGGAGCTGTTATTGTGAAAAATAACAAGATTATTGCCTTTGGACATAATAAAGTGATTTCTAGTAATGACCCTACAGCTCATGCAGAAATTGTTGCAATTAGAGAAGCAAGTAGTATTTTACAAAGATTTGATTTGTCTGATTGTGAACTTTATACGACTTGTGAACCATGTCCAATGTGCTATAGCGCAATACATTGGGCAAAAATTACAAAAGTTTATTACGGTGCCACTCGAAGTGATGCTAAAAATATTGGATTTGATGACCAGTATTTGTATGACGTATTAAGTAACAAAATTCCAGATACAAAGCTAACTTTAGAAGAACTTGGACGTAAATCATGCTTAAAAGTTTTTAATACTTATGCGAAAGATGAGAAAAGAACACTCTATTAATAAAAAGCACCTACTTTTAAAATATTAAAAGAGGTGCTTTTATCTTAAATTACTTTTAGAATTTTTCCTATAATTTGTGTCACATCTTCTTTAGTCAAAGTTAATTGAAAAAGAATATGTTCTATCCATTTTTGAGTTTCATTAATTTCATTTGGATTTAGAACTTTGATTTCATAAATATCTTTTATTTCTCTCTCTCCATTGATTATTTTACCACCAATGACACCATTATTACTTAAATACATCTTATAGTTGCCTATATTAAGTTTTAATTCATTTAACCCTTCTTGATTTTTTTCATAACTAATTTCACCTGATTCTAACCATTTACAAAAATTTTCATGCACAAAAATATCACTTTCAGTTATTAAACGTTCTTTAATCATTTTATTCCTCCTACTGTTTTTTAATAAATACACAAGGGTACATTATTGTAAAAATAGAAACTTTTTATAAAAAATAAAAAAACTCAAGTTCATATTTCAAAGTTAACAATCATTAATTTTTTTCTAAAATATAGATTATATATTAAAAGTAATTTTTAATTTTAATATTCAAACGTAAAGTTTAACTTAACATCACAAGTATACCTCAAACTATTTTGAAAATACAATAGCAAATCAAAAAAAATGTAAAAAAATAGGGCGAACTGTTTTTTTTAGTTACACCCTATCAATATTTTCTCTTTATTTCTTATAATATTTTAAAGCTTCTGGTAAAAAAGCTTTTATTTTAGAAATTCTTTTAGCATCATTTGGATGAGTGCTAAGTATTTCTATATTTGCACTTCCTGATTTGCTCATTCTATTCCAAAAATCAACAGATTTGGAAGGGTCGTAACCAGCCATAGCCATAAAAATCAACCCTAATTTGTCTGCTTCCAACTCTTGAACTCTCGAAAATTTTAAAGAACCTAAAGTTGAACCGATTCCAAAAGATTGATATAAAACTTCTCTGAATTTTGTTGGATTTTCATTTTTAAACTCTTCTAATACAGAATATCCAAAATTAAGTAGAACAGATTGACTTAATCTTTCATTTCCATGATTTGCAATAGCATGAGCAATTTCATGACCCATAACGGTAGCTATACCTGTTTCATCAAGAGTATATGGTAAAATACCTGTATAAAAAGCTACTTTTCCTCCAGGCATACACCATGCGTTAACAGAGTCATCTTTGATTAGGTTGAATTCCCAAGCAAAATTGCTGATTAAAGAGCTTTTGTTAACAGATGCCATGTAGGCTTCTACCGCTTTTTGCATATTGGCACCAACTGTTTTTATTTCTTTTGCTTTACTATCGTTTAAGATAGTACTTTTTTTAATAATTTCATTATAACTTTGTTTACTTTCTTCGATAAGAGTACTATTGGGAACAATACTAATCTGTTTTCTATTAGATATAGGAACACTTGTACAAGCTACTGTCAATAGTAAAATGGTAAATAACAATATTTTTTTCATATAAAACCTCCTAAATAATTTTACCATTTTTTATAGAAAAATAAAATATTTTCTTAATAATAATTTATTTAATATCGATTACTTAATTTTGTATTTTTTCAATATCTTATTGTACACTCCATTTCCCCTAATTTTATCTAAACCAGAATTAAAATCAGTTAAAATTTCTTCAGAATCTTTGGCTTTTTTACTTATTAATATTTTATATTCTTGATAATTCAAAATATCTAATTCTACTATTTTATCTTTGTTATTTTTAAATTTTTCATTAAGAAGATAATTGATAACAGTATTTGCTTCAATAATAAAATCTAAGCGATTATTAAGCAAAGCTCCTAAACTATTTTCTAAAGTTGAACTCTCTAAAATAGAATGATTTTTAACAAAAGAGTTGCCCTCTGGATAATAATACCCTCTTACTCTTCCTAATCTAAGATTTTTTTTATTTTCTAAATCATTTTTTGTGAATTTATTATTCTTATTTATAAAAATGCTTAATCCCATTTTATAAACTGTATTTGAAAAAAGATAATTTTTTGCTCTATCATCACTATATAACGCACCAATAACTCCATCATAATAGCCAGTTTGAGATAGCTCAAGAGCCCTATTCCACGGAACAAACTCAATCTTCAAATCATGTCCAACTTCCTTAAAAGCTGCTTGGACAATTTCAGCAAAAAAACCATAGCCTTTAACTTCTGGACTATGAAACGGAGGAAATGGGTCAGTCGCTAACACAATAGTTCTTGCAGAAATGATATTTAATATTAATATAAAAATAAGAATAAACTTTTTCATAATTACCTCCATTTTGCTTAGATTATTATTTATATACAAAATAGCTGTTACATATCCTTCAAAAAATAAAAAGCTCTAATACATTTAGTATTAGAGCAATAATAATATTTAATATTAATCGTGATGATGGTGTCCGTGAGAATGTACATGCCCATGTTGTATTTCTACTTTTTGAGCTTCACGGATATCTACTACTTTTGCAACAAAACGTATAGTTTGTCCTGCAAATTCGTGGTTATAGTCACAAGTTACTAAATCATCAACAATTCCAGTAACTCTGAATAACTCAACATGTCCTGTTTCGTGATTTTCAGCTTCAAAGAAAGAACCGATTTCAATATCATCAGGGAATGAAGATAAATCTTCTTGTTCAATTAACTCTTCGTCATATTCTCCAAAGGCATCTGCTGGAGTCATTACTACTTCTACTTCATCTCCAATAGATTTTCCTTCTAGTGCTTCTTCTACCTTTGGTAATATATTGTTATAATTCCCATGTAAATACTCAATAGCCTCATCTTCTGTGCTATCTAATAACTCATTATTTCCATTGTACATTTTGAAATCAAGAGTTACTACTTTATTTTTTTCAACAGTCATTATTTCCTCCTAGTCAAATATTTTTATTGATAGTTTATTATAACTCTAATCAGTTTAAATATCAATGGAAATAATTTTTTATTTGAAAGTCAAAGGAATACTTCATATTAAAATTCAAGGTGCTCTTCAATATTTTCAGAATAAAATGTATTTAACTTTTCTTTTGCAATAAAATCATTAAATTCTATCTCATGATTCTTTAAATGTGCCAAAAACCAATTAAATATGGAGTTAAATAACTGATCTACTGTTAACTGATTTGATTCAAATTTATTTCTATAATCATCTAACTTTTCGATAAGTAAATTATCTTTTATTATGTGTATATTAGGCTTAGAATAGCAATATAATTTCTCTTCTACTCGAAAATGAGCATAAGTATAATCTTCTAAATCGTCTAATATCATTATAATTTTATCAGAAGGTAATTTTTTGATAGTAGCATCATAAAGTTTACTAATAATAAGTATAAATTCCACGTGTTCCTCATTTATATTATTTATGGAAAACTTACTATACTTATCAAATTGCATAAAATCACCTCTCTTTATTTTTATTATATTATTTAAATTATCTAAAAGCAATTTTTAATTCTTTACTATTTTTATAAATAACCCTTGACAAAAGTAAAAAATATAAGTATAATCACTTTAATCAAATAGGAATAGTGTATTTTGATGATATATGTGATTTATAATTACACCTTTAATAATAGATAATTAATTTGACAAAGCAAATATTTTGAGTTATAATTAAAAAAATATAACTCTTATCAAGAGAAACTGAGGGATGGGCCCTGTGACGTTTCAGCAACCTACTTTTGTGTGGTGCTAATTCCAGCCTTATTAATTTAAGGGAAGATGAGAGAGGATGACGACTGCGCCTCTTTCACATACGAAAGAGGCTTTTCTATTATCTATATTTAAAGAGGAGGAAAAAATTGATAGAACTAAAAAACGTTAATAAAGTCTATAAAAGTAATGGAAATCAAGTTCATGCTTGTAATAACATTAATTTAATCATAGATAAAAATGATATTTACGGAATTATGGGATTAAGTGGAGCAGGAAAATCTACTCTTCTAAGAACAATAAATTTATTGGAAGCACCCACAAACGGGAGCATTCTGGTAAATGGAAAGGATATCACTAAGTTTAATGGAAAAGAACTCCGTGAATATCGTAAGAAAACAGGAATGATATTTCAGCATTTTAACTTACTAGAATCAAGAGATGTTAGAGGAAATATAGCTTTTGCACTAGAAGTAGCTGGTTGGAAAGATAAAAAAGC
>JAGNSM010000082.1 GCA_017988045.1 Fusobacteriaceae bacterium | reverse complement strand
TCAGGTAAATATCCATTAACTTCCATATATTTAATCCCAACTATTCTGTTGAACCAAATATAAGCACTTTCCTCTACAAGTTCGTTGTACCAGTTATCTCCATAAGATTTTTTTAACCCTGTTACATATTTTTTCAGAGCTTTATATTGTATAGCATTTATTGGTGCAGAAAGGTCTGTTACTCTTACCTCTGTTTCAGTCTGTTGATGTACTCCTGAAACTCCGTCTTCTGTAATCCCTAACTCACTAAGCTTTGCTTCTATCTTATCTCTAAGCCATTTTCTGGCATCTATAGCAAAACTTTTGATTGCATTTTTATTCATTATTTGTCCCCTTTTATTTGGATTTGCCGATGGCAAACGCCCTACATTTTCTGTACGGGTTCCCATCTGGGAAACCCTATCCTATATATCAACCTCTTCATCCACTATTTTCTTCAACTCTTCTTTTGATGGTAAAACAGTAAGATATTTACTTGCAAATATTTGTTCATTTCCTTCTGGTAGAGTTATCTCCACAAGGGTATCATTCTTTTCTTTACATATAATTATTCCTATGGTTTTATTCTCATCATCCATTTTTACATATCTATCATAGTAGTTTACATACATTTGGATTTGCCCTATATCTTGGTGTTTTAGCTTTCCTATTTTTAAATCAATAAGTACAAAGCATTTTAAAATCCTGTTATAAAATACTAAGTCCACAAAAAAATGTTCTTCCTCAAAGCTAAACTTTACTTGTCTACCTTGAAATAAAAATCCCTTTCCAAGTTCCATAATAAATTTTTCAATATGATTAATTATCGCTGTTTCCAATTGATTTTCTGAATAATGTGGTAATTGGTCAAGCCCTAAAAATTCCAAAATATATGGGTCTTTTATAAGGTCTTTTGGCTTTTCTATTATTTGCCCTTCCAAAGAAAGCTCTTTTACTTTTTCTTTATCTCTGCTTAAAACAAGCCTCTCATACAAAGCAGAATTAAATTGCCTTTGAAGTTCTGCCAAAGACCAATCATTATTTACAGCTTCAATTTCATAGAAATTTCTTTCTTCTATATTTTCCATTCTCATCAAAATTAAATAATGAGAAAAACTTAGTTTGAATTCCGCAGAAGCTGTCTGCGTAATTGAATAAGCTGAATAAAATTTTCTCATATACTCAAGATTTCTTCTTGAAAATCCCTTTCCGTATTCCTTTGTAAGCTTTTTAGATAGGTTTTCAATTATATTTTTCCCGTATTTTGCTCTTTCTTCTCCATTCTGTTCTTCTTCTACAATGAGTTTACCTACTTCAAAATATGTAGAAACCATAAAAGTATTAACTGTTTTTCTTAAATTTATTCTTGATTTTTCCAGCAAAATAGAGACTTTACTATATAAGTCTTCAATATTTGTTAGTTCTTTACTCATACTAACCTCTTTCAAAAATATGTGTTTTATTTGGATTTGCTGACGGCAAACGCCCTACATTTTCTGTACAAATTCCCCACCGGGAAACCCTTAATTCTATAGAAAAGGCAGAACTAATTCTGCCTTAACCTAATATAACTTTTTTACCTGATAAAATTTCGTTTCTCAATTTTTTTCTAAGCTCTTCTACATAGCTGTCTACATCTTCTATGTTTTCAAACTCTTTATAACTAAGTTTTGGATTCAATATTATTTCAGGCTTTTTATACTCTACACCATCAAGGATATATCCCCCGTTTACTTCGTAATCATTTATAAGACTTAAAATAACATCATAATCAGAATAGTTATTGATAGTTTTTACTCTATTTGAAACATTAGTATAACTTTCGTTAAGTTTAGCTTTTATGCTAGAACCAATATCTTTTCCTTGTCCTTTAGCTGAAATGTTTTTTTCTGCTTCAGAAAGTTTTTCATTTAAAGTTTTCTTTAATATTTCCAATACATTTTTCTCTGCATTTTTTATCTTATTTGAATAGTATCTAAGTCCCTCTTCATTAATTTGTGGCAACTCATTTGTTAACTTTTCAAATTCATTTTTTACTAAAATGACAGAATCATAATTACCTAAAGTTCCTATTGCTACTTCAAGTTTATTTTCAATATCTTCTTTGATTTCATTTTTCCACTTATCTATTATAAGTTTTATTTTTTCTTCAATTTTACTTGTAAGTAGATTTATTTCATTTATTCCTCTAACAGGTTCATTAGAATTTAATATATCTTTTATTTTTTGAAGGTCGCTATCACCCTCTAAAGAAATATCTAATGCAAAATAATTCTTTGCTTTTTTTAGAGTTTTTATTCCCAAATCAAAGACTTTATCATACTCTCTATTAAAGAATTCATTAAAATGTTCAAACCTCTCTTTTAAATCAAATAAGTTTTCTGATTGCTTTGAAAAGTTTTCAAAGAATGTTTCATTTTCTTTTATATCAATTATCTTAGTTAAATCATTTTTATAATCTATACTTGCTTTGTATCCTGGATATATAAACTCAGCATCTAAATTAAATTTATATAAAGTCTTATTAACCTTGTTAACTTCATTTTGAAGCTTACTCTTAATAAAAGTTACTATTTCTTCCTCTGTAACAGCCACTATAAGCTCTCCAAAGAAGTCTTTAGCTATTCTCTTAACCTTTGTTAAGAGAACTTCGTCTACCTTCTTATTCTTCTCTATAATCGTTATAGCTCTATCTCTTTGACCTCTAAGTGTTTTTAATATATTCTCTTTCTCCACTTTTGCCTCAGATAAAAGAACTCTTAAATCTCCACAAAGAACCATCTCAGAAAGTAATCCTGCAATGTCTTCATCAGAAAACCCGTATGGAACAGCTTTATACCTGTCATAAACCTCTTTTAAGCTTACTCTCTTAAAACTGTCTATGAAGTGTTTAAGCTCGTTAAATGCCAAATAATTACTATGCCCTGAATAAATATTTGCTGCGAATAAAACATTTTCATCCATGAAAAGTTCTTTCAAAGATTTTTCATCATAATGTTTTGTAACATAAGAATTTTTAGAATAAACTTTATTTACTAAAATTTCTAAGGCATCTGATATTTTATCTTTTGCATTAGATTTTGATATGCTTAACTTTTCTCCTGCAACAAAGAAATCTCCATTTGCTATAGCAATCTCAATACTTGTTTCTATATTTTTTTCTCTTTCTCTTGCTTCTTCTCTTTTTCCCTCTATAATTCTTCTTTTTTCAATATCGAGATCAGCAAAAGGTACTTTATCTGCATATTGATTTATCTTTATGATTTTTTCAATTTCTTCAAGAAATCTACAATCATTTAGTTTAATAAAAAGAGTTTTTTCCTGGCTACTCAAAGTTGTTAATCTTGCCTCATTATGATTAATTGAATTATTTTCCGAAACTATAGCAAGAGTTAAATCTTCTGATTGTCCCCCTGTAAATTGATCATCAAACTTCTTATTAAAGTTAAAAGTATTATTCAGAACCTTTGACTTAATTTGATTTGATACGAATATTCTTTTAAATATTTTATCAATTACTTTTTGATTAACTTGAGAGGGCGTTACCGACTCTTCGTCTATATATCTATTAATTGTTTGCTCTTCATCTGTAAGAAATTTATATACACCATTGTTTTCTGTTACTAAATGCTGTTTGCAAAGTCTGTTAAGTCCGTCTTTAACTTTTTTCTCAAGTTCTATTTTATCTTGATCCAGTTTATTTAGCATTAAAGTAGTTATGTTCTCCATATTAAGGCTAACTCCTACAATATCCTTTACCATAAACAAGACTTTCAATATTTCTACATCGTATGACTCAATATTAATGTTGCTAGACGCTTTTCCGATGGTTCTTGCTATATCTGGGTTGATAAAATTCTCTATCGGCTTATAGAATGAATTAAACGGTATCATTACGTCTATCTCTTGATCCATTACGCTAACTACAGCATCTTGGATAGAAGTCAACATAGACCTTTCTCCCTCAGACATATGTTTCCCTGTATATCCTTGTTTTCTTATATTTTCAAATACTTGTTGAAGCAGTTCAAATTGATAAGGAACTAGCGGATAAAATTCTGAGAACTTGTTGCTTGTTCTAAATTTTTCTAAGGATTTTGTTCCTTCTGAAAAATGGATTCCATTATCTATTCTGATTCCGTTATCACCATAGTAATTTTCTAAATAACTTTTGTGTAATTCTTTTTTAGAAAGAAGTCTTTTTTGTATAACTTCATCTACGTTCTGACTTGTTAATGATAATTTAGTCTTGAATCTACCTTGAATCTTAGAAAACTCCATTCTCTTTATGGTATTTTCAGTAATCATATTATCCATAGTTTCTTGTGCCGTTACAAGAAGCCATACTCTCCCTTTACAAACTGTTCCAAGTTTTTCCGATACTGTTTGTAGGTTAAGCATTAACTCTTCGTTATCACGAATATACTGCCCTATTTCATCAAGTAAAAACACTACTCTAAATTTATTTCCTTTTTTGTTAATACATTTTTTAATAATATCTGCAAATTCCTCTATACTAAGGCTATCATTTGGGTTCTTAGCTAGACTCATCGCCTCATCTTCTGTTAAATATCCATTTTCACTAGCTACTTTAACAAAAGCATCATATTTTAATGTCATTAAATCTCTATATTCTTCCCAAGTTTTATCTGGGTAATAAGCATTAAATTTTTCTTTAAACTCTTCATACTTATCTTCTAACCAAAGCTCTCTTTCAAAAGTAGCTATTTTAATAAATTTCTTAGTAAACCCTAATTTACCATAAAATTCTTTTAACAGGACAGGAGCAATATTATTTTTTTCTTGTTTTATATTTTTATTCCCTACAGCATCTATATTAAATAAAATAGATAAAGTATCTGTATTTTTTAAAGCATCAAAGCTTTTTATAAGCTTTGCATCTGTTGTTTTTTCTTTAAAATATTCTAGAGGCAACTTTCCTTCGATTGTTTTATTTCCTAGAAGTATTCCTAACATTTTTAATAAGTGAGATTTTCCTGATCCAAAGAATCCTGAAATCCACACTCCAACATCTTCCGTTTGGGTCGATAGCGACCCGATATATCTATCCAATAATTCGTTAAATCTACCTGTAAGTTCAGAAGTTATTACATATTCATCAATTTCTTCTTTAAATTCTTTTTCCTCTTGGCTATCAGCCTTTATAACCCCATTAATTCTTCTATCAATTTCTTTTACAAATAGTTCTCTAATTTTTGCCATTATAGTCTCCTAAACTGTTAATTTGTATAGAATATTAATCTAGTATACTCTTTTTCACTTGCTAATACAAAGAAAAAATATTACTTTTTCAAGAAGAATGAATTTATTGTGTTACTCTACAAAATAAAAATAAGACAGTTTGATTACTGTCTTACTTCATTTATTAACTTTTCTATTCTTTTAAGTTTCTTTATTTCTTCATTTGTCGCATATCCATTTATTTTATTTCTAAGATTAGTAAGTGCTTTTGCAATATTTTCAAATGTTTTTTGGGGTGATATCGACCCATCTTCTGTTTCAGAAAATATTTCGGCACCTGCCGAATTATTTTTCCTTATATTTCTTATTTCTTCAGCGGTGGTTACTTCTCCACTAAATATTTTTTCCAATAAGTTTTCAGGGTTTTTTTTATTTATAGATTCTTTTATAACTCTGTCGGATAAAGAAATTATTCTATCTTTAGCTTCTGGGTGTTCAAGAGTAAGCGTAAATCTATTCATAAATATACTTACTTGATCCTTCTTTAATCCAAGAGCTTCATACCACTCCATAAAACTCTCATTGTGATTTTTAATAAAAATTTCTCTTGCTTTATGTAAATGTTCTCCTACTTTTATTGAAATTCTATTTAATGACTTTCCTTGCATTAAAAGAGCTTTTTCATGTTCTTGAAGTTCTTCTAAATCATTCGATTCCAAATTTAAACTTAAATAATTAAAATTAATTTCACTATTTCTTATATCATTATTTATAATCGCATTCATAGCTCTTTCAGTTGATTCACTCGTACTTGCTCTCATAGCATTTCTCAACTTATTTTGTATATCATTTTTAGCCATTTATTATCTCCTTAGCAACATCCATGTAATCTTTAGCCCCATTTGATTTTTTATCTATTTCGAATATGCTTTTCTTTTCTATTCCTAAATCACATAATTTCGAATTACTTCTAATAGGGGTAAAAATTTTATGTTCGTCATAAGTTTCAACTATCATTTCATAAATACTTTTAGATACAGATTTTCTATTATCAAGAAGCGTTGGCAAAATTCCTTTTACTTTAAGATTTTTATTCAATTTTTTCATTGGAATTTTTAAAGCTTCAAATAATATTGATAAACCTTTCAAAGATAATAACTCACATTGACAAGGGATTATTATGCTATTTGATGCTGTTAATGCATTAAGGGTAAAAACTCCCATACTTGGTGGACAATCAATAAGAACATAATCATAATTATCTGATATGCTAGATGCTTCTATAGCTCTTTTTAAACTATATTCTTTACTGTACTCTGCATTAAGTTCTAACTCTGCAAAAGTAAGCTCTAAAGTGCTTCCTATATAATCAAAGTTTTCTCCAACAAGTATACATTCATCGAGTGTTTTCGTATCAAGAAGGACGTCTTTTGTTGTTACTTCTATTTCTGCATCTGTTATTAAAAATGTTAAACTACTCTGTGGGTCTATATCGATCACTAAAACTTTTTTTCCTAATTCATTTAATGCTGCTGCAATACTATGAGTAGATGTTGTTTTCCCAACTCCCCCTTTTAAATTGTACATACTAATAACTTCCAAGTTCTATTCCCCCTTCTTAAAACTTTTTATAGCTTCCAATATTATTTTTTAATAAGTATTTTAATTCTATATAATCATCCTCATACTCGCCAAACAATTCAATAGCTTCTTTTAAACTTTTCATATCTATAGTTGGTATATTTTCTCTTACTAAAGGTGTTACCTCTACTAAGAATTGTGATAAACTTTTATATTGCTTTTCATTTTCTGTTTTTATAACTTCCATTTCTTCTTGTTCATCTATATTTTTTAAATCTTTTTCTATTTGTTTTTCTTTAAAATTATTTTCATTAAGCCAATTAACAATATATGATTTTTTTCCTTTTTCAAAGAGCTTTAAATAAAATGGTGAATTTGTCCCAGTTGATTTATTTAAAAAATCTATATATACTTTTTCAACAATCTCTTCTTGTTCTTTTGACGACATTTTTTCAAAAAAATCATAGTCTAATAGATTTTGTTTTTCTTCCACCACAACGGCTTCTTCAATAACTTCTTTTTCTTTTTCCTTCTGTTTAATATCTTTAACTTTTTTCTTCACTATGTACTCATCAGCCCAATTATTAATAAGTGCCTCTTTAAAATACTTTAAAATGCTTGCTTTAGCATTGAGAGCTGTATATTCTGCTGTATATTTAACATAATCAAATTCATATTTTTTAAGAGCTTCTCGAATAATATTAGGCAAAGTTTTTAGAGAGTCTCCTTTAGAACCAAATATATTAATAATTTCAGAAACATTGCAAGAAACATCATCATCAAGACAAATATTATTTAGTCTTTCTTCTACGGAATGTATTATATTAAAGTCCTCTTTATCTTGATAAAAAAGTTGCTGTTTATTTTTATTATGTTCAGTGTCAAAGAAAATTTCAAATTCATTTTTATCTGTTTTCCCATTTTTTAAATAATTAAAATCTGAAATTAGATTAAGATTTTTCAACTCTAATAGGGAGTCACTTATTTTTTTAACTGTTTTATATAGCATATTTCCTTTCAAAGAAAGAGGAATTTTTTTAGCTATATAAGTTAAAGGTTTTTTTAAATATAAAGAATTTTTTCTCCATTTTGTAATCTGTGTATATAAAGACCTAACTACAGGATCCTTAATATTCAAAAGAATATCTGCATCAAAGACCAAATAACCTTTGGCAGTAATATTTCCATAAATATCATCTGCAATCCTTATTCTGTAAATCTCTTTTATTCTTCTATCAACAAAAAAGTCTTTTTCTTTGTCATCAGCCTCTTTAAAAGTAAGTATCCTAGAAGTAATTAATGGAGTATTAATAAAATCATCAACTCTTTTATTCAAACTTCCTAGATAGAATAAATTAAAAAATGAATAATTTGTTTTAGAAAGTTTAATTATGGAATTTTTTATTTTAGAATAAACACCCCTTTTTGAATTTTTAGGTATATTTAAACTATCTGCTATTTCTGATAAAGAACAATAAAAAATAGCTTTTCCATTCTTTTTTTTCATAATTTTAAGTAAAGAAATAAAAACTCTTTCATCAAACTCTCCAGGAATAGACTCATCATTTGGAGGAGTTATCTCCAAATAAGATTGTTTATCTTTAGAAAAATAATATTTAAGAATTTGATTTTTTTTTACTTTAGGGTTCTTTGAGAAGATTGGAAATTCAATTACATTCATTTCCATTCTTATTAGACTATTCGACTCCTCATAATCAAGAACATCTAAAAATTCTTCAACAAGTTCCGTTTCACGAATAAACGATTCAACCATTTCTTCGTTAGCAATTTTAAGTTTTTTCATATAAAATCTCCATTTTCCTCTTTACATATGACTATCTTTTACGATTATAGTCTCGATTATACAAAAAGTCAATAAAATTAGTCATGTGTTATGAGGATTCTATATAAAAAACGTGAAAAACTTTAAAAAATAGTCATATGTCATATTAAAAAACTTAAAATAGTCATACGTAATAGCTATAATTATATAAAAAAACAAATGGTCATATGCAATGATAGTAATAACTCATATGTAATGAGGAATAAAGTCATATAAAACGAGGAAAAACGGTCATATGTAATGATAGTAAATAGTCATATGTAATGAGGATGAAATAGCCTTTGCGTCTTTTAAAATCAATCTATTCAGCATTCTCTTAACAGTATTTAAACAGTATTAAACAAAAACAACAACAAGAAAAATTATTTTGTCGTTGTTTTTTTATTTAAATATTAAAAACTTATAAAACCTAAAATAAAGTAATAT
>JAGNSM010000229.1 GCA_017988045.1 Fusobacteriaceae bacterium | reverse complement strand
TTAGCATATCGCTTGTACTTGGTCCTTTACCATCTGCATTCCATCCACCTTCAAATTGATTAGCAGCAGTTGCTCCACCCCATAAAAAATCTTTTGGAAATAATGTTTTACTCATATTGGTCTCCTTTAATTTTTATTTTCTATTAAACTTATTATACCTCTTTTTAAAATTGTTTTCAAAACTTTTTTTTAGAAAGGCTTAGAAAAATTCTAAGCCCAATTTTTATCTTATTGCTAATAATATTCTATCAGAGAAATTTACATTTTTTCCTTCTGATTTTACTACATCAGCAAAATCATCTGTATTAGAAATAATTATTGGAGTTGTTAAAGAGAATCCTGCTTTTTTGATAGCTTCAATATCAAATTCAAGAAGTAAATCACCTTTTTTAACTTTTGCTCCTTCTTTTACTTTTGGATAAAAATGTTTTCCATCAAGCTTAACTGTGTCTATTCCAACGTGCATTAATATTTCAGTTCCACCTGCTGTTTCCATTGCAATAGCATGTCCTGTAGGGAAAAAAGAAGCAATAATACCATCTACTGGCGCTATAAGTTTTCCTTCTGAAGGAATAATAATAGCTCCTTTTCCCAATGCACCAGAAGCAAATGCTTCGTCTTCAGTTTCAGATAGAGCTTTTAACTCACCTTTTAATGGGCTATAAATAACTTCTTCATCTACTAATGCTTTTGCTACTATTTTTTCTTCTGCAGCTGTTTCCACTTCATCTTTAAATCCAAACATATAAGTAATTACTAATCCGAATACAAAAGCAAGAATAATAGCTACAATCATTGCCCAAAATGACATGTCTAGACCTTGACCTTTTGGATTGATATATGTAGGTATTCCAAAAATCCCCATTCCACCAAACATATAGATTTTTGAACCGAAGAATCCCATGATTCCTCCAGCCATAGCTCCACCTATACAAGAAATAATAAATGGTTTTTTTCTTGGTAAAGTAATACCATAAATGGCAGGTTCAGTAACTCCAAATATTCCTGATATAAATGCAGGTATAGAAAGTCCTTTTAATCTAGAATCTTTAGTTTTTAAAAGTATAGCTAGAACTACTCCAGTTTGAGCAAATGAAGCTCCAAACATTGGTGCTAAAACAGGGTCAGATCCCAATACTGTTAAGTTGTTTATTAATATTGGAATTAATCCCCAATGTAGTCCGAATATTACGAATACTTGCCAGAATCCACCAATAAAAGCTCCTGCGATTAATGGACTTAAGCTATAAACTTTTGATGTTACAAGTCCTAATAATTGCCCTGCCCAAGTAGCTACAGGTCCTATAACTAAGAAAGTTAAAGGTACTACGATTAATAAAGTACAGAAAGGTACTAAGAATGTTTTTACAACACTTGGAATAACTTTATTAAAGAATTTTTCTACTTTAGAACTAAATATAACAGATAAAACTATTGGGATAACACTTGATGAATATGTCATTAAAATTACTGGAATTCCCATGAATTTTATATGAATTGCTGATTCAATAAATGTTCCTTTAAATAAAGTAGCTATAGGTTCTCCAGAATTTAGCCCAGCTAATGCAGGATAAACTAAAGACGCACCGATTGTCATACCTATAAAAATGTTTGAATTAAACTTTTTAGCTGTAGTATATCCCAATAAAATCGGGAAGAAATAGAAGAAACTATCTGCTATAGCATAAAGTATTGCATAAGTTCCTGAAGTTGCAGATAATAAATTTAAAGTTGTTAATAATGCAAGTAATCCTTTTATCATCCCTGTTGCACAAAGTACTCCAAGAGCGGGGGTAAAAACGCCAGAGATTATGTCAATGAACCTGTCTAAGGGTTTCATTTTTTCTACAGATTCTTCACTTTGAGAATTTCCAGATTGAATTCCTGCCACTGTGTTGACATCAGCAAAAACATCAGGTACGTGATTCCCAATAACCACTTGATACTGTCCTCCACTTTGAACAACAGTAACTACTCCATCCATTTTTTTAAGAATATCAGTATTTGCTTTTCCTTCGTCTTTGAGTTTAAATCTTAATCTAGTAACACAATGAGCAAGACTACTGATGTTTTCTTTCCCACCTACATTTTTAACTATTTTTTCTGCCAAATCTTGGTATTTCATTTGTTTCCTCCTAAGCCCTAAATTGCTATTTGTTTATTTTATGTTACTTAACCTTAATCTCGTTTATTATCTGATTGACTTGTGCATTTTTATGGTCAAAAATTTTACATCGCATAGAGTGGAATTATTTTTCCAACTCAATCCAACGTAAGGTTGGTGCGGTGTGCTGCACAAGCACGGTTTTAAAGTATACAAGTCGAGTTATTTAAAAACTTTCTCCCAAAAGTTTTTATAACTCTTCTCCATTACTTGCTATTACATTTTTATACCAGTAGAAACTTTTCTTTTTAGACCTGTTTAAAGTTCCTTTACCGTCATTATCTTTATCAACATAGATAAATCCATATCTTTTTTTCATTTCACCAGTACCAGCACTTATAAGGTCAATACAACCCCATGGAGTATATCCCAATAATTCTACTCCATCTAAAGCAACTGCTTTTTTCATCTCTTCTATATGTTGTTTTAGATAAGATATTCTGTAATCATCATTTACAGAACCATCGGCTTCTCTAACGTCTACAGCTCCGAATCCGTTTTCTACTATGAATAAAGGAATTTGGTAACGGTCATATAAATTGTTAAGAGAAATTCTCAATCCTACTGGGTCAACTTGCCATCCCCAATCAGAAGCTTTTAAGTAAGGATTTTTAATCCCTCCAAGCATATTTCCACCTGCAGCAGCTACAGCTAATTTTTCTTCATCAGATGTAGCAACTAGTGACATATAATAACTGAATCCGATATAGTCAACTTTTCCAGCTTTCAAAAGTTCTTCATCTCCAGCTTCCATTTTGATTTCAATATTGTTTCTTTCAAGATACTTTTTCATGTAGTTTGGATAATATCCTCTAGCATGAACAT